>ONWZ01000144.1 GCA_900321645.1 uncultured Eubacteriales bacterium
CTTATGTGATGGAGAATTAAAGGATACAGTCTTAAAGGATTTATATAAAGCTAATTACTTAAAGAATGAAATTAGTGAAAAGATTAGGTTATTCTATGTAGCATTAACAAGATGCAGAGAAAAGATGATTATTGTTACTTCGTTGGATGATAACAGGGATGGTTATGACAAGTTAGTACCTAATATGGTGAGACTTAAATATCGTTCTTTCTTAGATATCTTAAATTCAATTAAAGTGATTGATAAATATGTTACAGATAAAGAAATTACTTGTAATAGAGATTATAAAAAGATTATTTTAAAAGACTTAGACGATGAAAAGAGTAATGTTATTCTTGATAAGCATGCAATTAATATTGATTATCTTAAGAATGATCTTAGACATTTTTCAAAGGAAAATACTAAATTAATGGATATTGATGAAATTAAGAAAATGCAAATAGGAACTAAGATTCACGAAGAGTTAGAATATGCTAATTTCAAAGATAGTGATAATATTTATCTTAAAGATTTACTTAATAAAGTACCTAGTAATTTCATTAATAGTTATCATGAATATGAATTCATTTATTACGAAGATAATATTAAATATCATGGAGTTATTGACTTAATTCTAGAATATGATACGATATTATATGTAATTGACTATAAACTTAAGAGTATTTTTGATGAAGCTTATACGAAACAATTAGATGGATATAAACACTACTTAGAAAGCATTACTGATAAAGAAATCAAGGTATATTTATATTCCATTCTTGATAAAGAACTTAGGGAGGTTTAAATGAATAATAAAGTAATTGCTATTATGTATGATTTTGATAAGACATTATGTACTAAGGATATGCAGGAATACACTTTTATTCCTAATTTAGGTATAACTCCAGCTGAATTTTGGAGTGAAGCTAATAAATTACGTAGTGTTGATAAGATGGATCAAGTGCTTACATATATGTATTTAATGGTAAAGAAAACTGATGATATTGGCTATCATATAACGAGAGATTATTTACGTAAGATGGGAGATAAGATAGAACTATTTCCTGGTGTAATTGATTGGTTTAAAAGAATCAATGAATATGGTAGGGAAAAAGGTGTCACAATCGAACATTATATCATTTCATCAGGGGTCAAAGAAATTATCGAAGGATCTAAAATTGGTGAATATTTTAAACAAATCTATGCTTCTGAATTTCATTATGACGAAAAGGGTCATGCGGTATGGCCAAATGTAGCCATCAACTATACCAATAAGACACAGTTTTTAATGCGAATTAATAAGGGAATATTAGATATGGCTGATGATTATGGAATCAATAAAAAGATGGAAAAAAAGGATCGTCGGATCGATATTAGTAATATGATTTATATAGGTGATGGAATAACTGATGTTCCTTGTATGAAGTTAACTAAAGAGGGTGGCGGAGTTAGTATCGCAGTATATACTGATAAATCAAAAAAGATAGCTAGTGATTTATATGAAGATGAACGTATTAATTATATGGCACCAGCTGATTATCGTGATGGCTCGTATATCGATACTGTTGTTAAGAAAACAATTGATGCGATGGCTTTAAATGCTGAATTACACGAAATGTCATCACATACTAGATAAAATAAATTAATTGTGTTATACTGATAATAGAGGTGTGATATGAACAATAAAGGATTTACCCTAATTGAATTGATTGCAACAATTGCTTTGCTTGCTATAATTGCTGTAATTGCTTTTGTTTCAATTGGAAAAGTTATTGAACACAGCAAAGTTACTAATTGTAATTCATTGGTTGAAAGTATCGAAAAGGCAGCAATGGAATATGTTTCAGATCATCGTTACGATAGTTCGTTTATATCATCGGTTAATACTTCAGATATGTCATATTCAATGACTGCAGCGATGCTAGTTAATGGTCATTATATAAATGGGGAATTAATTAATCCATTTACGAAAGAAAGTATTGCCACAAATACTGTTCAATTGACAATTTACTTAAATGATGATTATACAGTAAAAAGTGTTCAAATTGTTGATCCAGTTGTTTTAAAGACATGTACATCAAATAATGGAGGTTAATATGAAAGAAGAATATATTTATAAATTTAAAGAATTAAATGAAGAAATGCAACATTGTAGTAAAATTGTTAATGAGTACTCAGCTAAAAATACCGAAATAATTTTGGAAGTAATTTTAATTACTTTAGGTGTTTTAGCAGGTGGATTAATCGTTGGGGCCATATTTGATGCCGTAGGTAAAGCAGTAGTAATTAGCATTTTAGCAAATATTTTAGCGGTTCATGATAAATTAGGACGAGTTTCAGAAAATCATGGGATGATAAAAAGGAATGAACTTCGGATCGCAGAGATTCAAACTACGCTTAAAGAAATGACCGATAAAGAATATGAAAATGTTAAGAAAGTAAGTACCACAAAAGAGAAGGAAGAAACATCTACTAAAAAGAATAGTACTAAATATACTTATAATTCTAGTAAGTCTAAAACGGCACCTAAGAATAAAGAAATCCCAATCGAATTCTTTGATAATGATGATTTTGAGGACATACCTACACAAAAAAAGAGATAACTACCATTTTGGTAGTTCTTTTTAGACTTATTTTTCTACATATAGTTGATTTTGATATATTTTTTTAGTATAATTATATTGTATCATTTAGGGAGAGTCGATATCATGAGGAAAATATATGCAAGTGTCGATATTGGTTCTGATACATTTAAATTTTTAGTTGGAGAAGCTCAAGGGGACAGGATTAATGTCTTGGCAGCAACTTCAGTAAAAGCTAAAGGTATTAGAAAGGGGTTAATAGTCGATTCTAATTTAGCAGTTAACACGATACGTGATGGAATTAAAATAATTAATGATGAGTTGGGCTTTGAAATAAAGAAAGTCATTGTTAATGTGCCTGACTATAATGTTAAATTTATGTATGTTACTGGCCGTATTACCGTTAATGGTATTGTTGAAACCGATGATATCAATAAAGTAATTAAAGATTCAGTTTATAATAAATTAGATAATGACTATGAACTTGTAACTGTCGTACCACTTGATTTTATTATCGATGGTGAAGAAGGTAATGTTAGTCCAATTGGTAAAGAATGTAAGATATTAGAAATTAAAGGAATTATGATTTCGGTTCCTAAGAAGAATATCTATTCCGTAATTGGCGTATTATCGGGGGCCGGACTTGAAGTAGTCGATATTACTATTTCAGGATTAGCAGATTATTATCAAGTTAGAAACAAAAAACTTGATAAAAAAGTCGGTGCCATCATTAACTTAGGCCATGAAACGACGAATGTATCAATCATCAACAATGGTAAAATCATGAATACTGAAACAATTCAACTAGGTGGTATTAATATTGAAAATGATATAGCATATGTCTTTGGGACAAATATTATTGATGCAAGAAAAATTAAAGAAAAGTTTGCACTATGTAATAAAAGATTTATTAATTTAAATGAAACATATGAACTTACTAATAATATTGGAGAAAATATTAAACTTAATCAATTGGAAGTTACAGAAGTAGTTCAAAGTAGACTAGCTGAGATA
>ONWZ01000115.1 GCA_900321645.1 uncultured Eubacteriales bacterium
ATGTAGGACTCGAACCTACGACCTATCGGTTAACAGCCGAGTGCTCTACCGACTGAGCTAATCAGGCATTATTCCGGATTGCTAATTCATTATATAATAAAAAAAATAAAATATCAACCTTTTTTTGCTTTTTTTCTAAAAATTCCTATAAAAGAAAAGAATCTACCCTCTGTAGACTCTTGTTCCTGCTTTTTTACCGGCAATAATATCCGGAAGAATATTTTCATCACTTATATTAGCAACAATGATATCAATATCATTATCACGGCACATTTCCATTGCCTTTAAATCCATAATACCAAGTTCTTTTTCTAATACTTCATCAAATGTTACTTCATCATATTTAATGGCATCAGGATATTCATCTGGATCTTTATCATATACGCCATCAACATTCGTAAGTTTTATAATCATATCTGCATCAATATCCTTAGCTCTGCCCGCAGCTGCTGTATCAGTGGTACATCCTGGTTTCCCAGTTCCACCACCAAAGACAACTATTTTTCCTTCGCTTAATGCTCTTTTAGCTTCTTCACTATTTAATTCTCCAACATAAGGAGAAGCCACAGATAAACCACTTTGAATAACTACATCAGCCCCCACACGAGTAAAACCATCATATAAGGCTAAAGCATTCATAACGGTACCTAACATGCCCATATAATCGGCTACTTCTCTTGCTATTACTTTAGATGTTCTACCACCACGCATAAAGTTACCACCGCCGCAAACGATACCGACACCGACGCCTAAATCACTTATCTTCTTAATCCTGCCACAAATGTATTCGATATAATTATCATCGATACCTCTTTTTTCACTATTAACACCCGCTAATGATTCTCCTGATAATTTAATTAAAACTGTTTTCATCTTTCTTCCTTTCACAAAAAGATATAGTTTAACTATATCTTTAAATACTTTCTTACCGCTCTATAACTTCCAAACATACCAACAAGTAATCCGATTACCAATAATAATCCAGATCCATATAAGATGAATGGATAAGGAGCTACTAATTTTCCTAATGATGACGAGAATAATTCACCACCTAAGAAATCATATAATGATTTATAACCATAACACATTAAAATGATTGGAATGATTGAACCAATTAAGCCAATAAATGATCCTTCGATAATAAATGGAATCTTAATTGCTAAATTAGATGCTCCAACCAATCTCATAATTTCAATTTCGGTCTTTCTTGAGAAAATAGCTAGTTTAATCGTATTAGCAATTAAGAATGCTGTTACTAATACTAGCGCAATTACCCCACCAATACAAACTTTTTCAATTACTCCAAAAATGGTAATTACTGATTCAATATATTCTTTACCATAATTAACGGAAGATATATTATCAAATTTTTTAATTTTTTCTGCTGTTTCACCAATCATATCGATATCTTTTACTTTAACTTCATAACTATCTAAAAGAGGATTAGTTTCATCTGTCCAATTATCGACAATTAAAGCAAAACGGGGATCCATATCCTTAGTTTCTTTGGCATATTCTTGCTTTGATTTATAAGTTACACTAGCAATATTATCCAAATTCTCAATATTAGTTTTAATTTGTTTAACTTGTTCATCAGTTGTATCGCCATTCAAGAATACAACAATGGAAATATTACTACTTACATGCCTAGTCATTTCTTCGACATTATATGATAAGACAATTGAAATAGCTACGACTATCAAAGTAATTGTGATACACGAAATAGATGCTAAAGATAATGAAAAGTTTCTAATAACACTCTTACCAGCATCACGAAAATATCTGTTTATACTTCTAAACAACTTCATAATACTTACCTCTTTCATAATCTTTAACTATTTTACCTTCGTGGATTACTACTACTCTTTTTTTCATCGCATTAACAATATCTCTATTATGGGTTGTCATAATAATCGTTGTACCCATTTTATTGATATCATCAAGTACTTTCATAATACCCATACTAGTATCAGGATCCAAGTTACCAGTTGGCTCGTCACATATTAAAAGCTTCGGATTATTGACGATGGCTCTCGCAATAACTACTCTCTGTTGTTCTCCACCAGCTAATTGATCAGGATACATTCTTGCTTTTCCTTTTAAGCCAACTAATTCCAGTACTTCCATTACTCGATTATAGATTTTCCTTTTATCATAATTAAATACTTCCATCGCAAAAGCGACATTTTCATATACCGTTAATTTTGGTAATAATTTAAAATCTTGGAAAACAATACCTAGTTTACGACGTAATATATATACCTTACGATTTTTAAGTTTTGCAACATTAATACCACCGATCATAATTGATCCCTTATCCGGTTTTTCTTCACGATAAAGCATCTTAATTAAAGTTGATTTACCAGAACCAGAAGCTCCAATTACAAAGACAAATTCACCTTTCGCAATCGTTAAATCGACATCGTACAAAGCGACTGTACCTGTCTTATAAGTTTTTTGCACATCGGTTATTCTTATTAAATCCATACTTCACCTACCCATACTATTTCAATTATACCAAATTATTATTAATGATTAAATACCTTTAGGTAAATTTACATATTTTTACATTTTTTTCTAACCGTTGACTCATATGCGTCGACAATTAAGAAGAAAGCTTTATTATCAATTTCATTAACAATCTCTTTTAATTTAACATATTCAATCGTTGGGACAACACACATAAGCATTTTCTTTTTCTTATTTGTGTATCCACCTCTCGCATTAACTATTGTAATATCATAATTGAGTTTATCATTAACGTACTCTTTTACCTCAATTGGCCTTTCGGTAATAATATAAAAGACTTTATTATCAGATATGCCAATCGTTACTCTATCGACAATATAAGATGATACTAATAATGAAATTATCGCATATATCGCCATCTCAAGGCCAAAATAGAATCCTCCTAAACTAATTAAGATAACGTTAATAATGGCATTAGCGGTACCCACGCTTACATGTAAATACTTGCACATAACATCATATAATGCATAAAAACCACCCGGGCTATATCCACTATTTCGAATCAAACCATTACCATATCCCGTAAGTCCACCACCAATAATCATTACTAAAAACATCGAAGTATCTTCTAAATCAATTAAATCAGTACCGTATAATGTTAACTTAACAAACAACGGATATATAAAGGTTATTGCCAACATTTTAGCAGCATATCCCCAACCAAAGAAGATTAATCCTATCGTTAAACAAATCAAATTTAAAATAAATAGAATTAATGAAACATCAATTGATAAAAAATCATTAAGCAAGATTGATAAACCGGTTGAGCCACCCGCTACGACATTATATCTTTGATAAAATAAGTTAAAGGCAAAAGAAGCCACAATTACCCCATATAAAAAGGTCATTAAATTTCTAGCAAAATTCTTTTTACGCAAATCATTTAAAAATCCATTAATATCAAAACTACTCATCTTTGTGTCTCCTACTACTTACTTCATATGAGTCACACACTAAGTAGAAAATATTCTTATCAATTTCTTTTAATCCTTCTTTAATTAAGAAATACATCTTCGTTGGTGCTACCGCTAAAATTAATGTTTGCCTGTCGTTAGAATAGCCCCCATGAACATCAATGATAGTACTTCCTACCCCATTTAAGGAAGTTAAGAAATCTCTTACAATATCATCTTTATCCTTATCGACCACGATATAAAAAGCTTTACTATTAGATATTCCTAAAAGGATTTTATCAGTAAATATTGATATTAAATAAGCTACGACAATTGCATACATCACTGTCTTCCAATTAAATACTACTTTACCTAACGCAATAATCGTAATATTGATAAACATCATCGCATGACCCATTGATATTTTAGAGTACTTGACAACTAAATTACCAATAATGTCGGTTCCGCCAGTACCATAGCCACTCTTATATATGAGTCCATAGCCAACACCCGCCAAGACGCCTCCCATTACTGCAATAACAATCATTTCGAGATTACCTAAATTGATTAGATTAGTAACACGTGCCGTTAAACTAACAAAAATAGGATATACTAAAGAACCAGCAATTTGTCCTTTTGTATCATTAATTCCTAAAAAGAAATAACTGATAATTAATAATACAATATTAGCTATCATAATAAAGGTAGATGGTGGAATACCAAATTCTGCTAACACAATAGAAACACCACTTACCCCAAAGCAAACTATATTGTATCTAAGAAAAAATAAATTAAATGCAAAAGCAACGATTAAACAACCGCTAAGTAACATCACATATCTTGAAAAAATATTCTTTTTATTAACTTTTTCAATAATATCGTTTATTCTTTTTTCCCTAAATTTCTTAAGCAGAAGCATAATTACCTCCTTATATTCTTTTCTAACATTTCTCCTATCTCACCATCTAAAATCCCCGTTACATTACTTGTTTCATAACCACTATCATTATCTTTAACTAATGTATATGGGCACATTACATAGCTTCTTTTACCACTACCAAAACCAATTGTCATCATATCGCCCTGAATACTTCTAATCTCTTTATTTTGCTTTTCTAATTCTAAAGTATACAATTTATTCTTTAAAACATTTAAAGCTATCTCACGATTTCTAATCTGACTACGTTCATTTTGACAAGTCACGACTATTCCGGTTGGTATATGCGTAATTCTTACTGCTGAATCCGTTGTATTTACACCTTGCCCTCCCGGTCCACTACTTCTATAAATATCAACTCTAATATCACAATCATTAATATTTATATCGATATTATTATCAAATTTTGGAGTCACTAATACTGAAGCAAATGAAGTATGTCTTCTTTTATTAGCGTCAAATGGACTAATTCTGACTAGCCTATGTACACCAATTTCTCCCTTTAAATATCCATAAGCATTCTTACCACTAATCTCAATCATTACTGATTTAATGCCTACTTCTTCACCTAATTGTTTATCAATTTCAATATATTTATAATTATTTTTAGATAAATATCTCGTATACATACGATATAGCATATTAGCCCAATCACAAGCTTCCGTGCCACCAGCTCCTGAATGAATTTCTAAAAAACAATCATTCTTATCAAATTCACCAGACAAGTATGTGTCGATTCTTAACCTATCAACGTCTTTACTTATTTCATTAAACTCATTATTGATAACTTCAAGCATATCATCTTCAATATTATCATTTAATAATTCAATATTACCAAAAATTTTATTTTTAACATTACTAACATCATTAATTAAATTAACAAGATAAGTATGTTCTTTTAAATTATCATCTTTATCTTTACTATTCCAAAAGTTAGGGTCATTGATAATGTTATCTAATTCATCTCTTCTAATTATCTTTTTATCTAATTCAAAGAGACCTCCAGATATCATCGATATCATTTTTAATTTCATTATATTTAATTAATATTTCTCTTTTATCTAACATAACCTATTCACCTAGATTAATTATACTCCAAATAATTAAAAAATAAAAGAAAAAGAGGAATATTTCCTCTATTCTTCATCATTATGACTTTCTAATTTAACCAGCACTTCTCTTGGCTTAGAACCATTAGGTGGACCAATGATACCTCTCTCTTCTAATAAATCAACAATTCTAGCCGCTCTATTATAACCTAATCTAAATTTTCTTTGAATTAACGAAGCACTAATTTTACCAGCTGATACCGCAAAGTCAACAACTTCATTATAGATTGGATCATCATAGTCATCACTTGAAGCATAATCATCTCCGCTGCTTGATGAAGAAGTGTCGCTACTACGGTCTACCGTAAGGGTATTATCATAATTAGCTTTTTGTTGACTTATCGTATAGTTAACTAATTTTTCAATCTCTTCTTCAGAAACGAAAGCGCCTTGTACTCTCATTGGAATTGATTCACCCATTGGCAAGAATAACATATCACCTTTACCAAGTAATTTTTCAGCTCCACCCATATCAAGAATTGTTCTTGAATCGATTTGACTAGATACGGCAAAGCTAATTCTAGAAGGAATATTAGCTTTAACAACGCCCGTAATAATATCAGTTGATGGTCTTTGGGTAGCTACAATTAAGTGAATACCAGCCGCACGTGCCATTTGTGTAATACGCATAATTGAATCTTCTACTTCTTTAGCCGCTACCAGCATCAAATCAGCTAACTCATCGATGATTACCACAATATATGGTAATTTTTGATATTCTGGATGTGTTTCACAAAAACTATTATAACCAACAATATTCTTATTTTTCGTGTGTTCTAATAGTTCATAACGTCTTTCCATTTCTAAAACAATGTTCTTTAATGCTATTGACGCTTTCTTAGGATCAGTTACAACTGGACTAAGTAAATGTGGTACCCCTTCATACATTGAAAACTCAACTTTCTTAGGATCAACCAAAACTAATTTAACTTGATCTGGTCTTGCTCTCATTAAGATGGAAGCAATAATACAGTTGATACATACTGATTTACCACTACCGGTAGAACCAGCTACTAGTAAGTGAGGTGTTGCATTTATTTCACACCATTTAACTTTACCCATAATATCTTTACCAAGTCCAACAGCAAGTAATGTTTTTTCATTAACTTCCGGCATACTTGTCAATACTTCCTTAAATGATACCGAAGCATTCACTTTATTAGGAAGTTCAATACCAATTGTATTCTTTCCCGGAATTGGCGCTTGAATTCTAACATCTTTAGCCGCCATTGCCAAAGCAATTTCTCTTTGAATACCTAGTAGTTTATTTACCTTCGTACCAGCTTTTAAATCCAATTCATATTGCGTTACGGTTGGTCCTATATTAACTTGCACAATCTTACCAGATATTTCGAATACTTTTAAGACATCCTCCAACTTTTGAATGTTCTCTTTAGCTACTTGTTCATTTTCTTTACTATTAATATTTTTTACATTCTTAAGTAAATTGATTGAAGGTAAACGATAATTATTATTGACTTTAACTTCTTCTTTTTCTGGTTCTGGTTCACTATCAGTTTCTTTCTTTATTGGAATATCGTTATCGACAACTTCTTCTTTCTTATTCGTAAGTTCTTCGATAGAGGAAATAACGATTCTATTGTCGGGAACTTCTTCAGTCTCTTCTTCGTCTTCTTCCTCATCATCATCTTCTCTTTCTATTTTAGGCAATCTAATTTTCTTAATTGCATTTAGAATTGAAGTATTAAATAATAGAATAATTCCCAATACAATCAATGTAATAACAACAATAATAATACCATCAGTTGAAAAAGCCCAATTGAAGACATAAGCTAAAACAGCTCCAGTCATACCACCACCGCAATTCTTAATAAAGTCAGCTGATTTAAATGCTTCCATAACATTGTTAAATGTTTCTACAATCATCTTTGTACTGCCATCCTGCTTAACATACTCTAAGTGAAGTAATGTTAAGATAGCCATCAATATTAAATAAAAGCCAATCGAAGAACGAGATACCATTTTCGGAGATGTCCTTTTAACAATTAAACATATTCCTAATACTAAAAATCCAATTAACAATGGAAAATAAGCTATTCCCACAAGAAAAACCGTAAAACTACGGATAAAGTTTCCTGCCCTTCCATAACCTAAAATACCAATAATTGATAAAAGAATTAATAATACTCCCATTATCTCATTACTATATTCAAATTTATTTTTATCTTTCTTTTGTTTTCTTTTAGCCATCTTGATACCTCCACATATACTAAAATTATACCATTTTAGCCACTAAAAGTAAATAGAAAAAGCGTTTAAAAACGCTCATTTAACTTAATAGCCTCTACCACTAGATTTTTCGTATCCAGTCTCTTTCAGTTTTGCAATTTCAGCTTGTAATCTAATAATTTCTTGTGACATATCATACATTGACATACCACGAGCATACATTTTACTTTCTTTTAAACTTTTAAAATTATTAGCCTTTACCGAAGTAACTATCGAAGAAACTCTTTCAGATTTAGGTTCTATATCGCGAAGTGATGAATGATACACTGGAAAGCCAGCTTCTTTCAATATTGTTAATGGCGATTTACCATCGCTTAATTCTTTTCTTATTCTTGAAGAATTTAATAATCGTTCAATTTTTCCACAAAGAATATTTTTTTCCTGATTAGCATAATTAACATAGCTACCATCTTTATAAAAATCTTGTGCTACTTCTCTCACATCAATATTGCCATTCAACCCGTCGTATGAATCAACTATCCTAGTAATTAGAAAATCAAAGTCATTACATCCAATTACATCGATATATTCACCATTATAAGGTGAAATTCTTGAAAATGAAGCATTTAATTTTTTATCATCATTAAATCCAAAATCAATTTTTTTCATATATACCACTCTTATTATCTTTTAACAAAATATTCTTGATACCACACTAAGAATGAATAAATTGTCCAAATCTTTCTACTATTATCTCTTTTACCATTCTTATGATCATCAAGCAATTTATTAATTTTATCTACTTTGAAGAATTCCGAAGCTTCACTAAATAATTTATGTATCTCATTATAAGTTTCATCTTCTTTAATCCATTCTCTCATTGGAACTGGAAAGCCTAATTTCTTTTTGTTAGCCCATTTTGGATCCAATGACTCCTTGCATACTTGTCTAAAAGCATATTTTGTTTCATTGCCAACAATCTTATACTCAGCAGGAATATTAATAACATTTGATATTAATACTCGATCTAAGAATGGTACTCTTACTTCTAATGAATTAGCCATACTCATCTTATCTGCTTTTAATAAGATATCGCCAATTAACCAAAAATTAAAATCAATATATTGCATTTTAGCAACATCATCATACCCTTTTATCTTGTCATAATATGGTTTAGTTAATTCTTTAAAAGTATGCTTATCTTGATAACTCAATATCTTTTCTGTATCACTTGGTTCAAAGATAAAAGCATTTCCAACATATCTGTCTTCTAATTTTTTACTTCTTCTTACCAAAAAATTAAATCCTGTATGATTCCTAAATGGATAAGCTAATATACCAATAAATCTTCTAATTGGATAAGGAATTTTATTATACCAACTAACTGAATATGGTTCATGGTAAATATTATATCCTCCAAATATTTCATCTGCTCCTTCACCCGATAAAGCTACCTTAACATGCTTACTAGCCGTATTGGCGACAAAGTATAAAGCAGCTGCCGAAGGATCTGCCAAAGGTTCATCCATATAGTATTGAATATTAGGAAAATTATCAAAATATTCTTTTTTACTAATTTTCTTGCTGATATTTTTAACACCAATTTTTTCACTTAATTCTTTTGCATAATCAACTTCACTATATTTTTTATTATCGTAACCAACCGTAAAAGTCTTATCGACATTACTTAACGTAGCTACGATTGATGAATCAACCCCACTAGATAAGAAACTACCAACTTCAACATCACTAACTTTATGATATTTAATTGATTCATTAAGTTCTTTTCTAATAATGTCTTTCCATTCTTCTAAAGATTTACTATGATCACTTTCTATTTTAATTTCATAATATTTCTTTATTTCTAATTCACCATCATGATATTTAAAATAATGACCTGGTCTTAATTTATAAACATTCTTAAAGAATGAATCTTCACCCACACTGTATTGGAATGTTAAATATTGTTTTAACATATCTCTATTTAATTCTTTTTTAAAATTAGGATGCCCTAAAAATGATTTAATCTCCGAACCAAACATAAATTCATCATCTGTTAAATAATAATATACTGGTTTAATACCAAAGAAATCCCTTGCTCCAAATAAAGTCTTTTCTTTAATATCATAAATAATGAAAGCAAACATACCTCTAAGTTTATTTAAAATCTTATCTCCATATTCTTCATACCCATGTAAGATTACTTCTGTATCAGCATCTGTCTTAAATTTATGTTTTTTAGCCAATAAATCTTTTTTTATTTCTTGATAATTATATATTTCGCCATTAAAAATAATTGCTTTGCTATTATCCTCATTATAAATTGGTTGGCTACCACCCTCTAAGTCAATAATTGATAGTCTTCGAAAACCTAATGCACAATCATCATCAACATAATAACCATCACTATCAGGTCCCCTATGTTTAATAATATCAGCCATATCTTTAATTATTTTTTTCTTATTTGGTGCTTTATCGACAAAACCTACAAATCCACACATTAATATCTACCTCACATTAACATAATTATAACAAATATCATGTCAAAATACAAATAATACATACTAAGTTTACACCTATATTATTATCATAAATTTTAAAAAAATGTTAGTCCCCTAACATTATCTTTCTAATTTCTCTTTTTGCTTTTTCAGTTAATAAAGAAGTGTGTTCCTTATTATCAAAATAAATACGATTATTAACACAATCTAGCATTTTAATATTATTTATATTAACAATACAAGATTGATGTGTCCTAACAAAACAAACATTTAAATCATCAAGCAACTTATTTATTGAACTAACAATATAATACTCATTATCACTTGTATGAATAATACATCTTTTAATATTTGTTTCTTTTTCAATATAATTAATATCTTTATACGGTATTCGATATATCGTATGGTTATATTTAAATAAAAAAACTTCTTCATTCAATAACAATTTACTGGCATCAATAATGGTCTTTAATAATCGATTAGCATAATAATTATTCTTACATATATAATCAAATATTAATAATCGATTATTAAAAATTTTATTATAATACCTTGTACTTTTCGCCGTCAGAATAATAATATCATTAAAATGTTTTTTTCTAATTTCCTTTGCCAAATTAAAACCATTATCGTTTTCTGTTTCTAAATTAATAATATATATCTTTTGCTTATTGGTATTAATTATACTAGTTAATTGATCATCCCATTTATCAAATGATTTAAATTTATATGATATATCGCCCAAACCTAAACTGACTATTTCTCGATTTTCTTTGATTGATACTTCATCATCTCCGTAGACTATCACATCAAGCATAGTATCCCTCCGCAAATAAGAATTATAATCATTATTTATAAAAATACAACCATATTGTCATAAAGTTTACAAAAAAACTTTAGAGTTACTCACTAACTAACTCTAAAGCTTTTTGTAATTGATTATCAGTTTCAGTGCTTGGATTATCAAAATATTCTTGATCTAATTCTATTTTATCGGTCGGATCAATACCTTTTTCATTAATCCAATTACCATTTGGCGTCAACCAATTTTCAACCGTATATTTAATCATACTTCCATCAGGCAATTTCTTAACTTGTTGAACTGTCCCTTTGCCAAATGTCTTAGTACCTACAACATATCCATTATCATAGCTTTCTTTAACAACAGCCGCTAATATTTCTGAAGCCGAAGCACTGCCGTTATTAGTTATAACAGCAATTGGATATTCACGTTTTTCAACTGTTTTATCTTTTGTTATTTTCTTTTTATTACCGCTTTGGATTTGATAAATAGCTTTACCTCTAGGTAATAATAAACTTGCAATATCCGTAACACTAGCTAAGTATCCACCATTGTTATCTCTAACATCGATGACTAAAGCATCAATTTCTTCTTTTTCTAATGCTTCCAATTTATTCTTAAATTGTTTAGCCGTAACAGCAGAGAATATTGAAATATTAAGATATCCGATTTTCTTATCATTTTTTTCAAATATCTCTGAAGAAACAGTTGGTGTTTCTACTTTTCCTCTCGATAATGTAAATGTCTTTTCTTCATCATCACGTTTAACAACGATTTCTATTTCTCCAGTAGCTTCATATCGAATATAATTAGCAATCTTTTCTGTTCCCAATTCTAAGGCATTTTTATCGTCAACACTTACCATAATATCATTAGGTTTAAGTCCGGCTTTATCGGCTGGCGAATTAGGGTAAACATCAATAACTACTACCGCTTCCTCAGTTTGTGATATCGTGCAACCAATTCCCTCGTATGTTCCATTTACTAGTTGATTAAATTCATCAGTTTGCTCTACATCATTATAATTGGTATAAGCATCTCCAACACTCTTAACCATGCCATTAATAGCAGCTTCAATTAGTTTATCTTCATCGACATTACCATTATAATTACTTGTTATAACGTCATAAACATCATAGAACTTATCAAATTTCTTTGACATTTTAAAATAATTTCTGCCTCCAGATAGAATAACAAAAACGCAAAAGCAAGCAAAAGCGCCCAAAAGCAGTGACACTATTGTGACACTCATCACTTCTGAAAAAGAATAAGTATCTTTTTCATCACTGAAAAGAAAACAAACTTTACCTAAAGCTTTACCAAATTTTGTTTTCTTAAATTGCTTAAATCTTTTCTTCTTAATACTAGCCCTTTCAGATTTTATTTTTTTCTTTTGCTCTTCAATAATTTTTTTAGCCTCTAAAATATTCTCTTTATTTTTTTCATATAGTTTTTCAGTTGTCTTTTGTTCTTTTTGTTCATTAACCTTATTAACTACTTTTTTCTTTACTTGTTTTTTCATATTAATCTCCTAATTTTAGTCTAGCACACAAAAATCTATTAAACAATTAAATAGCTTTTCTTTGACATTATTTTTACATAAAAATATATAGAAAATTTACAATTAATATAAAGAATGATATAATTTTATTAGGTGATAAAAATGTTTTTAAGAAGAAAAGCCATTCTCTTTGTACATGGATTTGTCGGTGGTATATATGATTATGATAATTTCCCAAATGAACTAGAGACATTTAGAAATTATGACGTTTACACATTTACTTTACCTGGGCATGAAAAACATGTTGTCAAAAATGTCAAATATACTGACTGGATAAATTCTGCTGAAAAGCAAATTGAATTTTTATTGAATCACAATTATAAAGAAATATATGTTATAGGCCATAGTATGGGAGGCGTTATTGCCGCTCATCTAGCAGTTAAATATAAAGAAGTTAAAAAACTTGTTTTAGTAGCTCCAGCCTTTAGATATTTCTATTTCAAAGATGGTAGAGTCAATATTAAAGGTATCAATGATACATTAAAGAGATTACCATCGATGTTAAAAGAAGAAGATAAAGAAAAAGTAATTGAAAGAATTCAAAAGACTCCAATTCCAACGATGCTCGAATTTACTAAACTAGTCGATGCATACCAAAAAGATTTAAAAAACATTACTTGTCCTACCCTAACAATTCACGGATTAAAAGATAATGTTGTTCCAATCGAAGGTACTGATTTAGTATATAACACTATTAAATCTAAGACTAATCTTCTTGTAAATATTGATAAAGTTACTCATGACTGTTTTACTAAAGAAAGAAAAGAGGAAATTAAAACAATTATTACCAACTTTTTAAGAAGATTACCTAATAATAAAAAAGAAACTATAAATATTTAAATCCCAAAAGGGATTTTTTTATATAAAAACTTGCTAAATAATTAATTTTATGATAAATTATATAAAGAAACGACCTAGGGGATTAGTTAAATGGTATAATAATGGTCTCCAAAACCACTGTTGGGAGTTCGATTCTCTCATCCCCTGCCAGTAG
>ONWZ01000114.1 GCA_900321645.1 uncultured Eubacteriales bacterium
CGACTTTCAGGGGGTTTTGGTTGAACACTCCTACTTATGTAGTGAGTGTAAAAAGGTTGGTCATAATATTGTTTATTATGACAATATCATTGTAATATAGAAAATTATAAAATGCAAGTGATTTTTTATAATTTCTTTTATTTGACATTTTTTTAATCTTGAGTGTCTATTTTTGATAATTCTTGATAGATTAATGGGTAGTCTTCTTCAGTTAGATTTGGTAAGAATTCTAAGACATCGTCTCTTGCTTTTAATAACATTTGGAAGTCTCTTTTGATGTTAGCTAGTTTTAGTCCTACTTCACCACTTTGTCTTATACCAAATAGGTCTCCTTCACCTCTGTTTTTGAAATCATATTCACTTATTTCAAAGCCGTCATGACATGTTTCTAGGAATTTTAATCTTTCATAATTATCCTTTGCAATTAGAATGCAATAACTTTGAATGTCGCTTCTACCTACGCGTCCTCTTAACTGATGGATAGTTGATAAACCAAACACATTAGCATCAAAAATGACAATCATACTGGCATTAGGAATATTGACTCCTACTTCAATGACAGTAGTTGAGATTAAGATATCAATTTTATGATCTTCAAAATCTTTCATGATTTTATTTTTTTCTTTTGGTTCTAATTTTCCATGAATGGAAGCTATTTTACATATTTTACCAAAAGCTTTGGTCATTTTCTCTTCCAAGTCTTCGATTGATTCAAGGGTATTTTCTTCATTTTCAATCATTGGAGATATAACATATATTTGATGATTTAGATCAATTTCTTTTTTCATTAATTCTAAGACATCCGTAATATCTCTTTCTCTTTTAAAGTATGTAATAACATCTTTTCTACCTTGTGGTTTAGTTTTAATACTTGATACTTCCATATCACCATAGATAGTTAAGGCATAAGTTCTTGGAATAGGAGTTGCACTCATTGATAAGACATCTGGAGATACTCCTTTATTTTTAAATTCTGTTCTTTGATTAACCCCAAAACGATGTTGTTCATCAGTAATGACTAAACCTAGGTTTTTAAATACTATTTTTTCTTGGATTAGGCTTTGAGTACCAATGATTAAATCTATTTTACCATTAGATAGATCATCTAATATTTTTTCTCTTTCCTTATTCTTGGTGGATGATGTAATTAAGGCTACTTTTACTTTAAATTTCTTAAATAAATTAGATGCTTCATTATAATGCTGATTAGCTAAGATTTCAGTTGGCACCATAATAGCTGTTTGATAACCTGCTAGATAGTTTGCATAAGCACTAATTAAAGCGACGATTGTTTTACCTGAGCCAACATCACCTTGTAATAGTCTATTCATTCTTTTATTTGATTCTAAATCAGTAATTATTTCATCTATGGCTGTTTTTTGATCTAAAGTTAATTCATATGGTAGTGACTCAATTAATTTATTTAATTTATCATGATCTATTTGTCTTGTTATTGCTAATTCATCATGACTTATCTTTTCTTTTAGATAATTTATTTTAAGTAGATACATGAATAATTCTTCATATTTAATTCTTTGTCTAGCTTTCTTTAAATTTAATTCTTCGGTTGGATTATGGATTTCACAAATAGCTTCATATTTACTTGGGAAATCATATTTATCAATGATATATGGAGGAAGGATATCTTTTGGTTTATAGCCTCCCATAATTAGGGAGGTAATAAATCTTGAGATACTCTTTTTAGATAATCCGCCAGTTGTATAATAGATACTTTCAATTTTTGGAATAGCTGGTAGTCTTTCCATTCTAATATCACTAGCAATAACAGCATTCTTTATCTTATCATATCTACCGATAACAGTAATAAATTTACCTGATTTAATCGTATCCATTAAATATACTTGATTATAGATCGTAACATTTAACATATTTCTACCAGTATTAATTCTAAAGATAATCTTTTTTAATTTAGGATTAATATAAATAATCGTTGGTTGTCCTTCGATAATACCATCAATAATGATCTTATCTCTGTCTTTTATTTCTTCTAATTTACTTCTTTTTAATACTTCATATCTAAATGGATAATGACTAATCAAGTCTTCAATCGTCAAGATATTTAATTTAGCTAATAATTCACTGGTTTTAGGCCCAATACCTTCAATTTGTTCTAATTCATTCATACATAATCCTCCGCCTCTATTATGATAATTTTATTTTAGCAAATTTGATATTGTTTGTCTAGATAGTATGTCAAAAAAATGTAAAAGCATATTTAGTTTATAAATATGCTTTATTAATATTCTCTTTTAAAAAGTTAATTAAATCATCTATTAGGATACTTACTTTAAAGTCATTAATTATATCTATTGTAAAGATATTATTATTAATATAATACATACCAGTATCTAAGGCTGTTTTTATCTTTCCATATAAATATTCATTAGGAATAGATACTTTCTTCCATTTAGCGGTATTAATACCATCATAACTTAAGAAGGAATATAAATCACTTATTTTAATATTTTCAATATTAAATTTAGTGGTATTAATATTTTCACTATTTAATGGTTTATTAAACAGGATTGTTAAGATGACTGGAAGATAAGTTGTTACAGGTTGATTAACTTTTATTTTATTAATTAATTCACTAATAGTTTTAATTCTTAAATTATTATTTATTTCTTGTTGATAGATTGGTTTATAATTATTAATATCTAATAAATAATCAAACATTTCATAAAAGTCAGTTAATAAGATAGTTTGATTATTTATATATAAATTATTATTATCAAAATAATATTCCGAAATAAAGATATTGCTGGTAATATCATTTCTTAATTTATCATAAGTATCTTTTTTGTTTAGTTTTTGAATTTTAAGTTTAGTTAATTTATCAACAAGATTAGTAATATCACTTGGTTCTTTACTATCTAGAACATTAATAATATCGATATTATCTTGATTATATTTATCAATTAATACTTTGTTTTGTTCGTAGATTGTTTTAATGTTTGTTAATAATTCATCTATTTCATTATCTTTTCTTTTTAATTGAATCTTTACTTTTAAATTATTGACTTTTCTTAAGAAATCATCTAAGACATTAATTTCAATATTATAATGACTATTTTGATATTGTTTATTATTTAGAGCTAATAATGTTAGATATATATCAAAAGTTAAACGGTTATTATCTACTTCATCATTATTTAGTAAATTATTTAAATATTCGATATCTAACATAATGACTCCTCCTTAGCATAATCATTATACTATAAAAAGGATTATTTGAAAAGAAAAAAAGAGATTATTATTTTATGATCTCTTTATCGATATAATTAGGATTTACTTTATCGATTGCTCGATCAGTACTTTCTAATTCAACCCAGTCATCATCTTTATCTTCAACGGAAGCAATTCTTACTTTTGCGTCACCGACAATTTCGATACCTAATTCTTTTTCGATTTCTAATTTAATCGTATTACCCTCTTCTTTAGCACTGATACATGTTGGTTGTTTTAAACTTCTTATAATGATATCTTTATTGACAACATCTTGGCTATCGGTATGTAATTTTTCTTCTTCGGTATAAGTTATCTTTTTAGTCGTTACCATTGTTTTGGTATCATCATCATATGAATACCATACGTTAGCATCATATGAACCATTAATAACAATTTTATCCCCTACTTCATGGGCTTTGAAATCATGATTGATAATCCAACAACCTAAAATAGTTGATGGAGTATTCTCAGCAATTATTTCATAGGTATTTACATATTTTTTCTTACCTTTAGCAATAACGGCTTTCGTAACAATTTCTTTATAGGCCACTTACATCACTCCTTAGTATAAAATATGCATAGGCCTTAAAAAAAGTACTATTTCTTTTTAGTACTTTGTTTTTCTTCTTGATATAAATAATATCTTCCCAGTAAGCCATAACATATAATAATTAATAAGACTAATAAAACAATTCCAATAATTACTTTTAAAATCATTAGTTTTACTAAATAGATTACTAACATATATGTCGTTGTTATAATAAAAGCATTAATTAAACTATAGGCATATTGAAACTTACGAAAGTTAATCTTTTTAGGATCAATCCCATATATACCTGATAAATAGATTAATTCTAAAGGCATTTCATCTTTCTTTAATTTTTTGTTTTTTCTTACGAAAACAAAATAATTAAGAAGAAATATGAGGGTAAAAACAATAATTATTTCTAATAATATTTGTACTAGTTTAGACATTTTTATCACCTAGAATTATTATAACAAATTTGAACATGTTTGTCTATGTTAATAATTTGGGGTTTTCTTTTTCTAGCTCTTTTAAACTCTTTTCAGGCGTTGGTAAGTCTTCCGGCATAGTTCCACCACGTTTAGCAATAAATTCGCGGATATCTCGGCCCATATTGTAATGTGTTATATTAGCATCATTTTCATTATCAACATGATCATTTTTTATTTTTTCTTCGGTTTGGGTAATTCGAAATAAATTGGCGGCAAGTTCAACACTTCCCATATTATCTAAGATATCTTCACGATATCTTAAGCCTTTTCTTTTAGCAATATCATTAGCTGTTTCACCATTATATAGTCCTTTATAACCGGCATTATGGAATTTATCAAAGTTTTTAACACCAGCATTCTTAGCTGCTTGATTTAGAGAATAATTACCTTTTTTTGTTAAATCTCTTTGATAAAATCTTTTTTCATCTTCGGTTAATAGACTATACTCTTTCTCACTTAGTTCTTGGCGTCTAGTTTGAATGGCAAAGTAAGTTTGTGCTAAAGCAATTGCTTTCTTTCTAGAATCACCATTTTGAGCGATAAGATAACAGGCATAACGGGACAATTTATAATCACAAACCATTCTTAATGAATCGCCAGTCTTAACTATTTTGCCAACGCCGGCAAAATGGTAGAGAATATCAAGATTACTCTTTTCACAAGCAATTTTAGCTTTCTCGATAACATCGTTAAATCGACGCCATTGCGAATACCCTAAAATGTTTTTTAATTCTCTAGCACTCCAGTATTCATGACCAAATTCGTCGATATGTTTAATACTTTCAAAGACGCTATTACTAATTTCTAATTCTTGCATTTTCCACTCCTTTCTACTATTGTTTTTTCTGTCCCCTCATTAATAATATTGTGGAAAAAATGGAAATTACTTTTATTTTTAGAATTTTTTTATCACTTTACACAAAAAAAGAAGTTACTTGACATTATATGCTTTAGCAACTTCATCTAAATCTTTAATTAACTGGTCTGCTTCATCCCAACTTTGAAGTCTAGCACCGGCAGCATAGATATGCCCTCCGCCGCCATATTTCATCGCGGTATCGTTGATAACAACACCATGTGATCTAATATTTGCTTTAATTATTTTCATTTTAGGATCTTCTGAGAAGAATACCCATATTAAGATGCCACTTACAAATTTTAAATCATTGATCAT
Organism: uncultured Eubacteriales bacterium; assembly: GCA_900321645.1. GTDB lineage: Bacteria > Bacillota_I > Bacilli_A > RF39 > UBA660 > RUG705. The sequence continues at coordinate 5,441 of ONWZ01000114.1, forward strand.
GTTACCAGCTGCAGCTGAATCGACATCAAATTTTTTAATAATATCATCAGTTATTTTGATATATGCGACATTATTCTCAGTTAAAGTTAAATTTTGATAAATATAACCTTGGAATTTAACTTCAGATAATGGACGAGAATATAATGGCGCATATAACTTCGTGAAATCAATACCGGTCATATCAATTAATTTACTTACTAATTTAAATGTTTCATTAGAAGTATAATCATGTAAGAATCTATCGGTATCACCAACAATTCCAATATAGATATTTTCAGCAATCTTTTTAGTAAGTTTTAATTTACAA
>ONWZ01000111.1 GCA_900321645.1 uncultured Eubacteriales bacterium
TAAGCCAAATAAAGCGACAACAGCCATGCAAGCATCGCCACCTAAAGCCCATAATTCTTTGTTATTGAAACTTACTAACTGTACTAATGTAAATTGATTGTCAACAATAATATGCGCATTTTGAAGTCCAATAAAAGCAATAAATAAACCAATACCAACAGAGATACTTGTTCTTACTGCTTTAGGCATGCCATCGAAGATTTTCTCTCTTAGTGAAATTAATTCACCATCTTTGTTTCTGCCACATGGAACAATTGATAGTAGTAAGAAAATGATACCACTAATAAATACTAAGGCCATCGCATTTCCATAAGAGAAACCGAATCCTAGGGCACCACCGACAATTGTACCAACGGTAGCGTTAAGTCCCATACCAGGGGCTTGAGCTAAAGGCATTTTGGCTAGTAATGCCATAAGTAATGTACCAATAAAAGCGCCTAAGGCAGTGGCAATAAATACACTCGCAAATCTTGGATCTGCGGTACCACCCCAAAGAATATTATTGGGATTTACAATAAGAATGTAAGCCATAGCAAGAAATGTTGTCAAACCAGCAAAGATTTCAGTTTTTTGAGTAGATTTTCTTTTACTAATCTCAAAGAATTCATCTAATTTGCCAGTTTTCCTTTTTTTGTCTTTCATAGACACCTTTCCCTTCCTGAAAAATAAAAAAATCTTACACTTCACTGGTAAGACTATATCATGCATAAGTACTGGGAGTCATAGTCTATTCATTACGGTGAACAGGTAGAAACGCTTGAACCATATCATCAAGCATATATGACTATTTTATTTTTCAATTAAATTATCCCATAAAAAAAAGAAAAAAGCAATATCTTTTTATTACTTTGTTCTCTTTCTTACTTTTGCTTGCCAATTTTGATACTCTTCGGGCATGCAAATAGCACAAGGGCGATAACCGGCTTCGATTGCTGTTTCTTCATCTAAAAAGAAAACTCTATTATCGATATAATACCCTTTTTTGATCCATCTATTAGCAGATGGGCAGTCTAATCTACCATAGATTTTTAATTTCTTGTTACCACCTAATTCACCTGGTACAAAACTTTCATAAGTTTCTCCGGAAGCATTAATTAATTTGTATTTTTTATCCATAGCAACCTACCATATATATGGAATTAAACGATATTTTACTTTCTTCATATATTCTTTATAGCCTTTTAATTCTTTTATTAAGACTGCTTCTTCATTCTTGATTCTTTTAACAATGATGAAAGGATATGCAAGAAAGATAATAAAAGAAATTAAAGAATTTAAAATTAGCGGCATCATCAAGAATAACACAATAGTTATTAAATACATGGGGTGTCTAACAAAACTATATAATCCAGTATCAATTACTTTCTGATTATCAGCAACTTCGATGGTTCTTGATAGATAGGTATTCTCTCTTAATACTTCGGCATATAATAAATACGCAATAACAAAGATGATGGAAGCAATAATTATGACTATTTTAGGCAAGCTAGTCCAACCAAAACGATAATTAAAACCCGCAATGATAAACCCCGTCATAAACATTAAGCCACTAAGTAAAATAACTTCTTTTTGGGTTGCTTCTTTTTCTTTGGCATTCAATCTTCTTTTTAATAATTCAGGATTTTTGATCATTAAAACAATGCCCGCAATAAACATGGGAATGAATAATAATTCCATGAGTAGCCATCCATTAGAGTATTCTAACGAATTAGCGGGAACAAATAATAATAATCCGACAATAATAATCCCTGATAATACTTTGGTAATCGCTTCAAAAAACAATTTCATATTACATCTCAAATATATTATACATCAAAAAAGATAAATCACATAGTGACTTATCTTATTCTTTTGCTTCTTCTTTTTCAGCTAATCTTTTTTCAACTTTATGTTTTACAAAATCGTAGATACATGCAAATAGTGGTACGGCTACGAGCATTCCACCAAAGCCAAACAATCCACCAAATAAGATGATAGCAAATAATACCCAGAAACTTTTCATACCAATCTTATTACCAATCATTTTAGGGCTTAAAATATTGCCATCAAATTGTTGAATGATTAGAATTAAGATGCCAAATTCAATCGCTTTAGCAGGATTAATCATAAGTAGTAAGAATAATGATGGGATAGCTCCGATAAATGGTCCAAAGAATGGAATAATATTGGTTACGCATACTAGAACTGATATTAATAATGTATATGGAATCTTAAAGATACTTAAAACGATAAAAGTAATAAAGCCAATAATTAATGAATCAAGGGCTTTAGCTACGAAGAAACCACCAAATAATTTATAAACGTTTTTAGCCATTGAAACGATATCATTATAAATTTTTGGTGAGCAATAAGCTCGTAAAACTTTATCAATACCATTTTGAAATCCTTCTTTATCATAAATTAAATAAATTGAAATAATAATACTGATAATAACATTAATTATTCCTTTAATAACGCTAGTAACACCAGTTGCTAAATTGTTGATAATAACATCGATGTTGGGAACAACACTACTCTTTATAAAAGTATTCATGCCTTTGCTATATTCATCGACAAAACTTGAACTAATACCATATTTTTCGCATACTTTTCTTAACCAAATAAATACTTTATCAATATATGTTGGTAAATTATTAAACATCACATTGATGCTTTCAAGTAAACTTGGGATAAAGAATTTAATTAATAAGAAAATTAAAATTCCTACGACTAGATAAGTAATTAAAATACCTAATACCCTACCTAATTTCTTTTCCTCTCTAATTTTTTCTTTTTTATTAAAAGCATCTTCAATTTTTTTAACAAATGGATTTAATAAAAGAGCAAAGATAATTCCAATAATTACTGGTGATAAGATTGTCAATATCTTATTAAAAAATAAGCCTATATGTTTCATTTTGGAAAATAGAAAATAAACAACAATACTGCAAGTTATGGCTAAAAATACGGCCAGAAAAATTCGAAAATAATTATAACTACTATCTTTTTTGTTATAAAATTTCATAATACCACCTCTTCAGTTTCATTATATCACGTAAAGATAAATAATTCTATAAATAATAGAAAAAATCAGGAAATCCTGATTATTTATTAACGTCTACGATCAAGGCCATATTTTTGATACATTCTTTTTTTATCCGCTGAAAGAATTCTATCAGCATTGTTGATCGTCAGTTTAATATTATCACTAGGTTCATGAATGGCTAAGCCATAATTTAAACCCAATGGTGTTTTATCATTAATCCCTAAGTCTAGGAAACAAACTTCTTCAGCTGCTAGATTGGCCTTCATTGTGGCGTCTTCTAGCGTATCAACTGTTGATACCAAAGCAAATTCATCTCCCCCAATACGATAGAGTTGATGACCAGATGGAATCATCTTAGTTTGTTCTAGTGTAGTACTAGGCCAATATTTTTTTAATACTTTAGCAGTTTCTTTAATGTATGTATCACCCAATGTATGACTATAATTGTCATTAAGATATTTTAATCTAAATAAATCAAATAAGCCATATACCAATGCACTATTGATATGTTCATTTTCCTGGAGCCACTTTTCATAAGAATTACGATTGTTTAAACCTGTTAATATATCGATATTGGCATCCTCATACAATTCTAACCTTTTTAAAATTACTTGAAGTGTTTCAACCACTTTCATTAGAAAATGATAATTATCAGGTTTTAAATTGTTGAAAGTTAGAACATATTCATAATTATCGGTTTTAAAGTAAATAAGTTTTAAATCATGAATTGTTTCTTCATTATTTAAATCTAATGAGAGAAATGGCTTATGAGTAAATAATGATTGCGTAGCATTAGTAATATAAGTTATTTGTTCAATGGATTTTGTATGATCATTATCAGTTTCAAAACAAGTATATAGATTATTATCTTGTTTTCGATATAGAATTACATTGTCACATAATAGATAATATTTTAACATAGATAATGCTTCGCTAATATTGCCTTTTACATCATTGCTTTTTAAAACACTCATCATCATATCATATAAGAAATTATATTCTTGATATTTTTCTATATTTGACATACTATTCCCCCCTTTTATTTATATCCGATTAAATCATCAGGCAATCTAAGTAATTTTTTAACTTCTAATTCTTGATTTAAATATTCTCGTGCTTTAGTTATTTCATCACTTGTAAATGAAATGCTTTTTCCGTCCTTGAAATAATTACCATAGATTATTTCATTATTACTATTAAAGGTAAGAATGCTTAAATAATCATCTTTAATTTCAACCAATGGATAATGATCATATTCATAATAGCCAACAGCATAGGCAGCACATCCACCATCAATATTTAAATAATTTTCATGAGTGTTATAGAAGTATCCATAACGTTTGTTATTAGGGGTGTGACCGATAATTGTAAAATAATATTTATTACCGATACGGCATCTAAATGGATACATATTATCATCTTCCCTTGCCCATAAATAATATTCACTAAAGAGATTAGTATCTTTAATACTAATGTCACATTCATCTTTTACTTTTAGTGGACAAGCAGCGTGGACTAAAACAATTCTCTTACCATCTAGAAGATCTTCAAATTTATGATAGATTTTTAAATTACTAATAAAATCGGCTACTTGTAAGATTTTGTCTTTATCACCTAAAAGATTGACAAGCGCATCATCGGTTACTCTACCACCATTATTATACCAATCATTATGTTTTGGTACGTATACTTCTTTTCTTCTGCGTTCAAAAACTTTATGCATCATAAGTTCATGATTGCCAGCTAAGTAAACTATTTTAAATGGGTTATCTGGATTATTCATACGATTAATTAAATCTAATAGAATTTGTCCAGATTCACTTCCCCTATCGATTAAATCACCATTGATATAGAGAGTTACCTCATCTTCTTTGCTAATATTTTCAAGATATGACATTACAGAATAATATAAGTCACCATTACCATGAATATCACTAATAATAAACTTACGCATAATGTCCTCCTTTTTAATGAGTAGTATTATATCAAAAAAAAGAATAGATTTCAAATCTATTCTTATTATTCAATATTAACGCCCTTATTAAATTCGTGTTTACATATGAATCGCATTATAAAAATGATTATTACATATAAGATAATCGCCAAGATAGTTAATGTTTTAAAAGCGGTTGTATCTAACATAATATTATTCTTAAATAAATCCATAATTGTTGGATTAAATAAGCCAACAACATAGGTTAAGAACAATACTAAACTTTGGGAAAGGAGATACGCTACAAAGCCATATAAAACCGAGAAAGCAATGCGATTATTATATTGTTGATGACCCCAAATAATACCTAAGAAGCCACATTGGATAGCATTAAATACCTCCAAGAAAATAATACCAATAGTACAGGCAATAAAAGTACCAGTCTTAATACTTAACCCAGTTGTAATACTATCTATTAAAGATTTCAACCATAACCATCTTTCTTCAGTATAATAAGCAATTAATAATCCTAGGATAATGATGGCAAAACCGACAAAGAAGAAGATTAATGTTTGAATTAGTTTAGAATCATAGATCTCATTTTTAGTTACTGGTAAGGTGTGAGTTAAATAGGCTTCATCTTTATAAATAGATCCTCTAAATCTTACCCAGCTACGCATCATCGTATTAATTAAAATATTAGCTAACATGGCAAACAAGCAACCAACACTAATTTGACTAATTATTTTAACAATTACAGTTTGATTTAAAGCAAATAAAATTCTCGTGGTTATTGCAAAGAAGATAGCTAAGATGTAGAAGACACTCATATTTTTAAGCATATATTTTAAATCATATTTTAATAATTTAGTTAACATTTGAATGACCTCCTAAAGACTTCATCTATTGATGCATTTTCTGTTTTACGTAACTTGTCAGCATCACTTTGAAGGACTATTTTTCCTTTATCAATGAAGACTACTTCATCTAAAATTCTTTCGATATCAGATATCAAATGAGTGGAAATAATAACACTTGCATTTTCTTTAAAATTAGAAAGAATTGTATCCAAAATATAATCTCTTGTGGCTGGATCGACACCACCTAATGGTTCATCTAAAATATACAAGTCAGCATTCCTAGACATTACTAGTACTAATTGAACCTTCTCTTGCATTCCTTTACTCATTTTAGATAAGTGTTCATTAACATCTAAATCCAAATCTTTAAGTAATTTCTTGGCTTTTTGGGCATCAAAATCTTCATAGAAATCTTCAAAATAAGTAATTACTTCAGATACTTTCATTTGCGTATTTAAATAAGTTTTTTCTGGCAAGTAAGAAATAATCTTTTTAGTCTCTACCCCTACTTTATTACCATTAATTAAAATCTCGCCACTGGTTGGTGTAAGCAAATCGTTAATGAGTTTTATTAACGTAGTTTTCCCGGCTCCATTTTTACCTAATAAGCCAACAATTTTCCCACGTGGGATATTTAAATTGACATTATTAAGAGCTACTTTTTTATCATATTTTTTAGTTAAATTCTTGATTTCAATTAATCCCATCTTAATTATCAATCCCTTCTAAATATTTAATTGAATCAGCTTTTCCCAATCCAATTTTTTTCATACCCTGAAAATAACTTTTGGCTAAGGCAACAGCATATTCATCTTTTAATTTTTCAATTAATTTAGTATCGTTAGTCACATATTTACCATTCGTTCTTTCTGTATAAATTAATTTCATACTTTCAAGTTCTGATAAAGCCTTTTGCATTGTATTAGGGTTTACCTTAAAGGTTGTAGCAAATTCTCTTACGGAAGGTAATTTTTCACCAGACTTGAAAACACCCGAAATTAAATAGATTTTTAAATATTCTAGTAACTGAATATAAATCGGAATATTGTTATCAAATGTAAATTCCATATTTCACCTCACTGTATTACTTGGTTAATACAATAACATTATATGCTCTATTTTTTTAATTGTCAATAGATAATAAAAAAATGACTGCATTTTTATGCAGCCACTTAGTATTAATTATGTTTAGCCTCAACTATTTCATAGATGATACAGGTATTATCTTTTAATTTAGCATAAGGCATATCGCAAACTAAACCATTTACTTTGGCAGTTGTTTTAGATTCATCAATACATGTTCCATTATCTAACTCTCTATATCCATCTGGGCATATATTTTTATACCACGCTTTTTGTGTTTCAGTTTTTTTACACTTGTTACCATCTAAAGTATAGTCGTCAGGACACTTATATTCGGTTACGATTGGATCAAGATATTTGATCGAATGCTCACAATATTCACTCTTACTTTGATATTGCTTACCATCACGATATCCTTCACAAATATAAATATTGGTAGCGTCATCCCAACATTCTCCGGCTACTTGTATTTTACCTGGGCAACCTTCGGCAATAACTGGAGCACGATGCCAATAACATCTACCGCCTGATGACATACGTTCAGTTGGATCACTAGCTGGTAATTCGCAAGGAGTCACAGGATGAGTAGCATTAGAATAATCGATGCAGACAACTTCTTTAGCATTACCATCATTAGCACTAGCCTGCCCTAGTTCAAGTCTCGTTTTAGCTTCTCCTTTAGTACAACTATATTTAACTGGCTCAGCATCGATTACCGTATCCATGGTACAGGTCATCTCATCACGAGTAAAGCCTGGAGAACATTCTAATTCATCGGTTTGAATAGATCTTGTTTCTTCATAGCAAGTGTCATTGTATTCATAATATCCTCGTGGACACACTAATCCATCACTAGCCTCAATTCTTTCTTTTTCTTTTAAACAGAAATCGCCTTCCAAGGTATATCCAGAATCACAATAATTTCCAGTTTCTTTGGTTTCTTTTAATTCTTTGACTTCTTTATTAACTAAATCTTCGACTTTTAGAATATCGTTCTCTTTTGACATAGCATTAATATATGCTGCTTTAGCAGGTGTAATGTTGTACTTTTTAGCTAACTTTTGGTCTTCTTTAGATATTTCTTTGATATCAACTATTTCAGCATAGAAGTTTTTGGCTTCAAAACTATTGGCTATTTTACTTATAACATCGCCACTAGATACTTTACCTTCCGTATGTACTAGCACCGCTACCCGATCTTCATCAGTGTAACCATTTTCGATTACTTTATCAGCAATTTTCTTGATTGTTTCATCTAATGTTTTACCACTCAAATCTTTACTAACAATATCTTTAGCATCTTCATTTAAGGGAATAACTTTTTTTACTTTATCATCACTTTTTAAATTAATTTTGATACTTGGATTTATATCAATCGTAATTGTTGATACTGTTCTATTTATCCAAAAGAAAAAGCCAACAGTAACTAAAATGATAAATATAGGTATGATAATTATTATTCTTTTTTTCATATGGCCTCCTAGAATAATTGTAGCATACTATAAACAAAAAAGATAGAATATTCTATCTTGTTCTTTGTTTTATACACATTTGCATTCTTTTTTCAGATAATTCTTTTTCTTCAGCTGATAGCGTATCATCATATGTATGGTATGTTCTAATTCTTTCAATGGCTGATTTAATAATACGATAATTATCAGAAACACTTATTAAAGCACTTCTAAAATCATCGAGATCTTTCACAACAATATCGCCCTGATTAAGTTTTGAAAAAATAATTTTTTTATCATCTTCATCATAATAACACAAGTTATCATCTGGGGTAACAATCTCTTCGAAGACTCTTCTTTCAAATTTAACATCATTATCATGAGATTCACAAATCTCTCTAATACTAGTTATCTTTCCCATGCATATTTTAAATGCCTTGAAGCCATAATTTTCATATCCTTCATGATATTCGAAAACGCTTATTTCAGTAATATCTTCTGGAAGATAAAAATCATCATCATTTAATGGAAATACTAAATTATAATTAATTATCTTTCCTTTTTTGTTAATTGCATTAATACCAGTTAAAGTCATTTTATCATTATATTCAAGCATACAAAACCCTCCGTAAGCATATTATATCATATTACTGAAGATAAATACATCTTCAATGCCATCATTTTTAATAATATAGTTACCATTCGTATATTCACTGACAACATTTTTCCAAAATGAATATGCAATGGGATTTTTTTCCATTGGTTGAACTTCCCAATCACCTTTGAATTTTTCAAAAATATCAAAAACTACTCTTTTGCCAAGATGCTTTCTACGATATTTTGGTAAGATTAAAAATTCAGATATGCATTTACCAGTCTTATTAAATTTAAGATTTTCATTGACCATTACCATACCTAAATAAGCATTTCCATTTTTTATGAAGTAAGCATTTCTATCTTCATCCGTAAAGTAATTGTCAAACCATTTATATTCAAAAAGACAATTTTCATCAATATTATTATCAATATATTGTGATCCATCATAAAGTGAATACTGAAGTAAACGATATAATTTTTCTTTGTCTTTTTTAGTAACTTCAACTATTTGATAATTCATAATTTTACATCCTCGTTTTCTTTAATAATTTCTACTACTTTTATTTTTCCGTCAATAAGTATTTCGGTGATTGGTTCTTTTCCTTCGCGATTAGTTTTAGATTCCCAATAGTACTCTGCTAATTGTAGATTTTTATTTTTATCGATTGTTCCTTCAAAGCAATTATAAGCATCTCCCACATATTCCTTGCCATCTGTTTCGACCTTGACAATTGAATATGTTGGTCTACCTAGTTTGATAAATAAATCATACCACATTTTAGCTTCTTCATAACTATTTGAAACATATAACGATGATAATCTAGATGGATAGTTAGGATACTTTTTTTGTCTAACTTCTTCTAGGGCTAATTCTCGAAGGGCTACCTTTAGGTGATGATCTAATGTGACATTTTTATATTTTTCAGGATTAGTATATATTTCATCAACTTTATCCTTAAGTTCACAGACCCGATTATATACCCCACTATGATGTTTTTCATCAAAAACTATTTCTTGACCTAAGGTAACTGGTTTATCAGTCACAACGTGATAATATGTCTTTTTCATAGTAACCTACTTTAAGCCATTACAAGTATCGATGACGATATCTCTTAATAGTTCTTTATTATCAACTTCATTAATCAAATACATTGGCTTAGCGCTATCGTAGGGAATGGCTTCTTCCATATGGTATTTTTCATTACTAGCTACTTTTTTAACAAGTAATCTATCATCATATATACCGCCAAATAATTGATTATTATAATATAGTAAATATTCCCCCATCATCGGTCTACAAGTTATATTATCTAGTAAGTTTAAATTATCTAAAACATAATCTTTATAATCTTTGGTCGTTGCCATAGTGTCACTCCTAATTAATATTAGCATGCGGATATGTCTTTTTTAAATCCTCAATGGCTGGTGCTAATGGTGAACCACCAGAAGTACAAAAAGCAATTATCTTTTTATTTGATAAATCTATCTTATCCAAAAAGGTCTTTACAACATTGGGAGCTATTCCCCACCAAATTGGAAAGCCAACATAGATGGTATCATAATTATCAATATCGATATCGATATCTTTAATTGCTGGGCGACAAGTTTCATCTTTTATTTCAATTGATGATCTACTTTCACTATTATGCCAGTTTAGATCATCGTCAGTATATATTTCCTTAGGTTTAATTTCGTATAAATCGCCCTCTACTTCTTTAGCAATATGTTCAGCCTTTCTTTTAGTTACCCCACTTGCTGAAAAGTAACTTACTAATACTTTTTTGTAAATACTTTTCTTATTCTTTTCACGCCATTTTTGATAATCTTTAATATCATCTTTAGCACCTGCTTTTAAACAAATTAACAATACGGATGCATCATCTAGATAACCAACTCCTGGGATAAGATCAGGAATTAAATCTACTGGGGAAAAGATATAAATAAGAGCACTTATTATGCCGGCAACTGCTCCTAAAGGTATTTCTGTATATTCTTTTTTAATATAACTTCTTACTAACGAAATCATGGCTGGAACAATTGAAAAACTTTCACCAACATATGGAATTACTTTTAATTTTTTTTCTAATTTTTGAAGAAATACTTCTAGTTTATCAGGATCTTTTAATAATTCTTTAGCTTCTTTTAGCCCCTTCTCATAAGCTTCTTTTGCTTCTTCTTCCGTGATACTTCTTTCTTTCATAAATATCTCCTTATCTTTCAAATATATTATATCATAAAATAACTCGCTATAAGCGAGTTATTATCATTTTTTATTAATCTCTATTAGTTGATGCTGATATATTAATTTTACTTAATAGTTCTTTGTTTAAGAACAAAACTATTAGTAATATCAACGCAACGATTTTTACTATGTACCAGATGATTCCCTTTTTATCTAGCATCGAACCTTCCTCATAATAATCTTGTGGATCGTTTTCATTGTATTTTACTTTTATTTCTGATTCTGGGGTAATTATATCATCATTTGGTAAACTTTTAATTATTTCTTGTTGTTTTCCTTCTTTATCGATGAAAACGTATACATAATCATCAAATGATTCACTATCACTATGATCTTTTTTATAGGCATAAGTTGCCGTTGTTTCAATATAATCTCTTGCCTTTATAGTTTGCTTAAGAAGTATCGTGTCAATTAATATAAATACAAGTAAGACAATAATAATTATACCAATAATTACTCTTTTGTATATCAATTGAACTTTTCCTATTATTCCAATTATTTTTTCTGCGGTTTCTTCAGCTAACGGATACTCGCCATCGCCCTGAATAGATCCTTCCGAATTGTCTGCAACTTTTTTAATAAAGAACAAATAAATCATTATTGCCGTGGTAATTAAGCAAATAATTCCAGCAACTCTGCTCGATGTTTTTTCATATTCCGTTTTACAGTTAGTTGGGTCTGCTGAATCATAATATACCGTATTTTTATTTTCATTAGGATATGAGCTGCTGCTAGTTTTTGCCTGACATTCATATTCTTTACCATCTACTTTGAAATAATAGATTGGGCGATAAGTAGTACCATCATCACTATCATAGCTCTCGTTAGGATATATTTTGTAGGCTTTTGCTTCACTATCATATTTATCGGTACCACCCGCAAAAAATGTTAAATAGACGCCTAATATGCCAAATATGGCAACACATAAATATAGTATTATCTTCTTATTATTTTTCATCTATATCACTCTCATTCTATTAATATTATTTAATTAATTTTTCAAAAGCATTTGCATTTAATATTGTATTAGATACAAATTTTCCTTTATAGAAATTAGCCCAATTATTAAATACACACGGAGCATTTTTAGTTTTCTCTAATGAATCAATTTTTACAAAATTTAACTTAATACCTTTATCTTTAGCATAATCAGATAATTCTTTAACTTCATATTCTACATACGGGCATTCATTAGAATAATAAATTGTAAAATCTTTATCCTCTATTTCCATCTTTCTAGCACTATCACTAAACTTAGGTGTTTCTTTATCATCAAATTGTAATGCCATCAATTCATAATCATCTATCTTATCTACTACCTTAAACCCATAATGAAGGAAGAATTTCTTATCTCCAATAAATGGTTTCTTCTTTTCAGATGCTAATGTACATACACCACTCATTTTTTTGCTTTTCGCGTCTTCGATAGCATACATTAACAATTCTTTACCAATACCCTTACCTTTAAAACTACCCGCTACCCATAAACAATATATGTACATATAATTTTTACCATTAATAGGTACCCATGCTGTTTCGATTGGCTCATATTCAATAAAGATTTTACCTCTGGCATTTAGTTTTCTAAATACATGGCCATCTTTTAATTTGCTTTTAATCCACTCTTTCTTTTTATCGACACCATCTTGGTGTTTTGGATCTCCTATAGCACAACAAATATGTTCTTCTAGAATATTTTTTTCATCTAAATTAATGTAATCATTCATAACTAACACCTCTATATTTATTATATCACGAAAAAAGTAGATTTTTATGTCTACTTTATTATCTTCAATATCATAATTTTACTTTTTTATTAATATATAAAGCATATGCTAAACACATAATAATTAATATAATACTGCTTATTATATTACTATCACCTGTAGCAAAAATGGCAAGTGAATTAAATACAGCATGGAATATAATACATGGAATTATTGACTTGCTCTTATAAAAGATAATCACTAGCATATAGCCAATTGCAACCGCATAGCATACTTGTAATAATGTTGGTACTAAATCAGCACCATTTAATAGATTAACGATATGGCCTATTCCAAATGTAATAGAACTAACAATAATTGCTGATTTAACATTATTTTTCTCCATCATTTTAAATAAGAAACCTCTAAATAGCATTTCTTCAAGAAATCCAATATTTATCATTGTCAATGTATGAAATATAATTTCACTAGTTGTATTATTGATATGAATACCTCTTCGTAAATTAAAGAGTGAAATTATAAATAATGGAATAAAATATAAGAATGCTCTCCAATTATTGGGTTTAGTAATACCATAAAATTTTACTCTATTAAGTGATATGACTAATACGATTAAAAGAATAGATAATATTGTATTAATTATAACTGACTGATAACTTGATGAACCAAAATTTTGAATTATATATGAATTAGTAATGACATATATAACAATTAATCCGATTACACATAATGTTTCATGTTTTTTAAATAACTTCTCCATTTTATCAACTCCTATCAAAATTATATCACAAAAATATTTTATTAATCAAATCCATATAAAAAACTCGCTTATAGCGAGTTATTTACCACAACATTGCTTATATTTCTTTCCACTGCCACATGGTTTTTAGATTGGGGGCTTTTGACCTCATTTGGGAGCATTTTAGGCCACTTTTTTGCCTTTTTTTGCTTTTGAGAGCACTTGGGAGCACTCTGGAAACCTACCTAAAGGTATCTAAAAAGGTATCTAAAATTCAAAAAATGCTCTTTTTCGAGAAAAATTAGTAAATTTGACTAATTAGCTATTTTTTTATTATAAATTTGTATTGTTTTTCTTTACGTAAGATAGTGTTTTTACAAAAACTGGTTCACCATCAAATTTGGATTTATCCCATTCATACCAAATATCAAATGCTGTTTGAGCACCATCTTCAATCATTTTGCCTATTTTAGGACTTTTAAATACAACATTACCAGCTTGATCGTCTAAACTGTGTTGGCATCCCATATCTTGATAAACTTTAGCCTGAATATCAGCTTCCATTTTGTCGCATAAATAAGCAAATTTGGATTCTTTTGTACTATGTTCATCAAATTCAATTAACAAGTCAAACAATTCATCTTTATTAAGCAAATCACCAATGACATCTTTCATGGCTTTATGTTCCATTTCTGCTTTTTCTTCTAATGTTATTTTATCAAATGGTGTTATATCACCAATCAACACTTCACCAATTTCATGAATAGTTAACATTTTTAAAACTTTCTCCATATCCATGTTTAACTGAAATTCTGAATCTAAACTAATTGCCAATATGCATGTTCCATACACATGCTCTGCAATACTCTCTATTCTTTCGCTATTAACATTCCAATGATTTTTATCCCAACCGCTTCTAATTTTATATTTAAGTTTTGTCGCTAAAAGATAAAACCTCATAGCATTTTTTATTTGTTCTTCCATAAAACCCTCCTAAAAATATTATACCATAAAATATCTTATTTTTATTAAAAAGTCCGCTTTATAAATACCAATGTACTATGTCATTTTGGCACTGGACACAATTTCATCTTTTTTCTTAACAAAATCTTCGAAAGGCCTTATAAATAAAGGAAATATCGTGATTTTTAGCTATACAAAAATTTTGTATTTTTACCTCGTTTTTGGGTATCTAGATACCTTTTAGATACTCAGCGGAAGGTATCCAAAAAGGTATCTAAAAAATATTTTTATATTTTAAGGCATCAAAAAAGCCTTATTTTACAAGGCTTTTCTTATCTTCCACAACAATTTTTGTATTTTTTCCCGGATCCACATGGATTTTAGTTTTTGAGTTTTTGACGGCATTTTGTGGCTTTTGAGGGCGTCTGGGAGCCCTTTTTTGCCCTTTTTGGCTTCCGAGAGCACTTGGGAAACCTAGCAGAAGGTATCTAAAAAGGTATCTAAAATTCAAAAATTACATTTTTTTGAGAAAAATTAGTACGCTATTTTTATTTTTCTTTTGTAACTATTATTCCAAGATTTATTATTAGATAAATAATTAAAATTATAGGAAATAATATAAGGCTTACATTAATCGCAGAATTATCTTTTGCAACACCTTGCATTATGTTAACAAATTCTGTATTATATGGTCCTATAATCACATATACTATAACTGTTACAATAAGTGCGCCAACAACTGAATCAATTAATAATTTTTTTCCATGTTTTTTTAATATTTTATTCATTTTAATCCTCCATTTTAATCCTCCTATCCTATTTTAATTATATCATATTTTTTCAAACTAAAACAAATTAAATATGCCTAATATGTTTTTAAAAGGTCTAGATGTATTCATATTTGGATTGCCACTAAATGATTGATAGGCATTTGGAAAATACAATCCCCACTCATTAAATTTCTTAACCGCTTCATTAATTATCTTTGTACTTTCCTCTTCACTCATATTTTCATGAATCAACATTTCTTTTTCAGTTAATTTAAAATTCTTAAATCCCATTTCTTTTAGTACTTGTTCTAATGATTTATTTTGCTCAATAGAATGTTTTACACAGCTGAATTGAAACCAGCCGTAATCATTAAAATTAAAGAAATCATCATCAAAATCATTATTATCAGAATGCTTCTTTGCATTTTCCATGTAATCAACACCATTTTTATAATTATCGCCTATATGCTCTACTGCATAAGTAACAATATCATAAAGTTCATCCATCTTTTTAGGATTACCATAATAATTCCAATAAGCAACTGCAAAATCATTAACTAACTGCTCCTCTTCCACTATTGGTATATTTACTCCTTTATTATAAATTATTAATCCATGCCCCATTTCATGTAGAACATTATAATATTGAAAGTACAATCTGAATCTTTCTTTTGTATTTTCGTTTCCCATAGCAGTTACTACATTTTTATTATCTTGCTCATTCCAATTAGTCCACTTTGCTGTTGTAATCCAATACATATTCGGTGAAAGTATGATAGCTAATACTATTAATATAAATATGCCAATAATTATTGGATCCTTTTTCCTATCAAACTTAAATTGTATTTTTGAAGTTTTTTCTTCTTTTTTCCTATTACTCACTTTATCACCTACCATATCAATTATACCATACTTTTAAACTCATTTACCCATGTCATTTTGGCACTGGACACAATTTTATCTTTTTTTGTTCAGCGAATCTCCACAGAGCCTTATAAATTAAGGAAATATCGTGATTTTATCGATACAAAATTTTTGTATTTTAACCCTATTTTTGGGTATCTAGATACCTTTTAGATACTCAGCGGAAGGTATCCAAAAAGGTATCTAAA
>ONWZ01000110.1 GCA_900321645.1 uncultured Eubacteriales bacterium
CCACTACCTAATTGGGTAAATTCTTTGATTGTATCTAGTCTTTTAACCGCTGAATCATTTAAGAATTTATGTTTACTATACATTAAATAGGCATAACCTATCTTATTACTACGACCAATTCTTCCTCTAATTTGATATAACTGTGATAAACCAAACCTGTCAGCATCGATAATTATTAATGTATTAACATTGGGAATATCGATACCCGCTTCGATAATTGTCGTACATACTAAAACATTAAACTTACCATTGATGAAATTATTCATCTTATTTTCTAATTGATCACGTGCCATTTGTCCATGCGCAAAATCAATTTTTGCTTCTGGAACTAAACGTTTTATTTCTAATACTTTTTCTTCAATTTTATCAATACTATTAAAGAGAATAAAAACCTGTCCATTACGCGATAATTCTTTATATATGGCATCTTTGATAACTAAATTAGATTCTTCTAGGACATATGTCTGAATTGGATATCTTTCTTTTGGAGGTGTTTCAATCAATGCTAAACTTCTAATACCGGTTAAACTCATTTGCAATGTTCTAGGAATTGGGGTAGCGGATAACGTTAATACATCGACATTAGCTTTATATTTCTTTATCTTTTCTTTATGGGTAACTCCAAATCTTTGCTCTTCATCAACAATTAATAAACCTAAATCCTTATATTTAACATCTTCACTTAATAATCGATGTGTTCCAAAAGCAATATCAATTTTTCCTTTTTCTAAATCTTCCAAAACTTGATTTTGTTTTGATTTTTCAACAAAGCGGTTAATAATTGCAATATTAACTGGAAAAGTTGCAAATCTTTCTTTCGCTGCTTCATATTGTTGATTAGACAGAATTGTCGTAGGGCATAAATATGCCACTTGTTTACCATCATTGATTGCCTTAAATATTGCTCTAAAGGCTACTTCTGTTTTACCATAACCAACATCACCACACAAGAGCATATCCATTGGTTTATCTTTTTCCATTTCTGTTTTAATTAAATTAGTAGCTCTTATCTGATCTGGTGTTTCGGTATAGACAAATTCGCTTTCAAATACGGTTTGGCTTTCATCATCTTTTGAGAAGGCAAATCCTTTGGTAAGTTCACGTTCAGCTGATACTTTTAATAGGTCGCCAGCAATGCTTTCAAGTTTCTCACGTACTTTACTCTTTTTCTTCTTCCAATTGTCATTTGATAAGCTATTTAACTTAACACCAATACCTTCTTTACCCGTAAATTTACTAATACGATCAATGTTTTCAACCGGTATATAAAGAATATCTCCGTCGGCATATTCAAGTTTAATATAGTCTTTTTGAAGATTTCCTTTATTAATTGTCTGAAGTCCACGATATATTGCTATTCCAAACATTTCATGAACAACATAATCACCATCATTAATATTAGTAATAGCAGTAACTCTTGTTCCTATTTTATACTTACTTTTATATTTAATTACTTCATCTTTTTTGTCAAATAAGTCATTTCTTCCAATGACAACATAATTATTAAATATAAATCCTTCATAGACATTTTTATTAAGTAAATTTACTTTACCTTTAACAATATTGCTTTCATTAGCTAAGATAATATCATCTAATTCTAAATACTTAACAATTCTTTTAGCACTATCTGAATTAGGAATACATAATATTACTGTCTTTCCTTCTTTAATGTAATTAATTAAATCACTTTTAATTTTATTATAGTCACCATTATAATTATTTATCTTACCATATGTATATTTATAACTTTTTTGCTTACTTGTAATGTCATCATCAAAATGATAGAAATTAATACTGAATGATCCTTTTATTTTAGTAATATCATGCATATAATGTGTTTTCATTTCAGAATCATTATCTTTATCGTATTCCATAATTGAATCCACTAACAAACCATAACTATTTAGTAGTGTATTATAGTCATAATTAACAATGATTGGATCTTTAAAATATTCACTAATTAATGATGTTTCTTCATAATTAGCCAAATATTTTTGTTTTCTAATTACCTTATCATCGTATTTAGCTAATATAAATTCAGTAAATGGATATATCGTCACCTCATTAATCTCTTTGATTGATAATTGTGTTTCCACATCAAAGTATTTAATCGTATCGATCGTATCTCCCCAAAATTCAATTCTGATGGCATTCTCAAAAGAAGTAGGAAAAATATCTAAAACATAGCCACGTACTCCAACTTTACCTGTACCATTGACAATTGTCTCTCTTTCATAACCTAAATTATATAAGTCTTCAAGTAATTTTTCACGGTCTATATCCATTCCTTTTTTTAAAACAATCTTTGATTTTTGCCACAATTCTTTTCTTGGTAAATAGCGAAGTGCACCCATTAAATTAGTAACCACGATATATTTATCGTCTTCACAAAGGGTATTTAAAGTAGTTATTCTTTCTACCTTAAATTCAGGACTTATTGCAATTGCTTCACTTGTCAAGAAATCATCCATTGGAAAAAACATTACTTTATCGGTATAATTTAGTAATGTTTGATATAACAAATTAGCCATATATGTACTACTTGTAACGACCAAAATGCCTTTATTATTTCTAATAAAAGCATCATAGATATTAATACAAGCTAGTTCTCTACTTAATCCCGATACATTATAATCATTCGTATCAGAAATCTCAAATATGTGATCAAAGAATTTCATTTTATCCCTCTTAACAAGTATTATTCTTTTTCTTTTACATTATATTTACCCATTAATAAATCTCTATTTAACGTTAAATAATCGACAATAAAATCTTTTAATTCATAAAATACATTATTAATAATCTTTTGTTCTTCCCTACTTAACTTACCTAACACATAATCTTTAGTATCAATATTGGCCTTGGAAATACCAATCTTTAATCTTAGAAATGCTCTGCTTCCTAAATTTAGAATAATATTCTTAATACCATTATGGCCACCATCACCACGATTATATAAAAGTTTATATTTACCAGTATCCATATCTAAATCATCTTGAATAACCAAAATATCACTTGGTGCTATCTTATAGAAATTAGCATACTTAGCTACTGCTTCACCTGATAAATTCATAAATGTTGTTGGTTTAATAAATAATATTTTTTCATTATTAATAACCATTTCATATTCCAAGGAATTAAACTTTTTATTCTGTATAAATTTTGCATTGCCAGTTATATAATCTAAAAACATATAACCAATATTATGTCTTGTCTTATCATATTCTCTTCCTGGATTACCTAATCCAATAACTAATTTCATTTTATCATCTCCCCTCATGATATTCTTTATAGACATCACCTTTTGGTATTCTTCTTTCTTTAGCTACTCTTTTAATCGCGTCCATGCTAGATAGGCCACTTTTAATATACATGTTAACATTTTCTTTAATTGACATATTATTATCAATTACTTCATTATTTGCTTCGACAACAATGACAAATTCACCCTTCACATCAATTGTTTTAATAGCTTCGCTTATCCTACCTACGAAAACACTTTCATGTAATTTAGATATTTCTCTTGAAATACTTATCTTTCTATCCCCAAATACTTCTAACATTGCCTCTAGTGTTCTCATAATTCGATGTGGGGCCTCATAAAAGACTAAAGTATATTCACTATCTTTTAACATGTTAAGTTCATCATACATTTTCTTTTCTTTACTGGAAAGAAATCCATAAAAAGTAAAATGTTCTGAACTTATTCCCGATGCTACCAAAGCTGGTACAAAGGCCGTTGGCCCTGGTAAAGCAATTACATTATAACCATTCTCCTTTAAGAATTTTACCGTTTTATAACCCGGATCACTAATAATCGGCGTCCCCCTATCAGTTACAATAGCGACATTTTTACCGTCTCTTAATGCTAATAAAACACTCTCTTTAACTGTCTCCTCATTATGATCATCCATATGAATTAACTTATTTTTAATTTCAAAATGATTTAAAAGTTGTATCGTTACACGTGTATCCTCTGAAAATATTACATCAACCATTTTAAGGGTACTGATTGCTCTAAATGTCATATCTTCCAAGTTACCAATTGGAGTTGGAACAATATAAACACTAGGACTATTATTATAACTCTTCTGCCACATCGTTATCACTTCCAAACATTTTTCTAATTTTAGGAACATAATTGCCAACCTCATCATGAACAATTAATGGTTCCAACACTTTTAATCCTGTCTTACCATTTTTAATACCCTCTATTAATAACATATTAGCATTTTTTCCTGATTTTGGATATACAAGTTGCATCTTTTTTGGTTCTATATTATATTTTTGCATTAGATTAATAATTTCAATTAATCTTTCTGGGCGATGAACTATTGCTAATGTACCACCATTTTTAAGTAAATAACTGCTTTTACTAATAATATCTTCTAGATTAACTAAAACTTCGTGTCTTGCTATCTTCTTACCAATATTCTCATTAACTAAACTATTACTTTGATATTTAAAATATGGGGGATTACATGTAACGACATCAAAAGCTCCAGATTCATATATTTTATCTAATTCTTTAACATCAGCATTAATGAATTCAATTTGTTTATCTAACTTATTTTCCTTAACAGAATCAACTGCCATATCATAAATATATTTCTGTATTTCAACGCCAAAAATCCTAGCTTTTGTCCGAAAAGACATTAGCATAGGAACCGGTCCATTACCAGAACATAAATCAATTATTTTCTTATCCGTTAATTTTAAAGTCACAAAGTTAGCCAAAAGAACTGTATCTAAAGAAAATAGAAAATAATCATTATCCTGATAAATAATCATATCATGAAAATTTAATAATCTATTTTTTACCCTCATTACTTACTTCACACTCGACAATCTCATTTGTTTCATTAAGTAATACACGATATTTTTTCTTAAAGACATCAACTGAAATTACTTTTCCTTCGCCTTCAGTTATTTTTACTTTATTTCCAACATCAGGTAATCCTTTTTTATATTCATTATAGTTATCATTTTCATACTTTAAACAACAAAGTAAACGACCACATACTCCGTTGATTTTGGTTGGATTTAACGATAAATTTTGATTCTTAGCCATATTGATTGAAACACTATCAAATTCCGTTAAGAAATTATTACAACATAGTTTTCTACCACATGGTCCAAAACCGCCAATCTCTTTAGCTTTATCACGAATACCAACTTGTCTAAGTTCAATTCTTGTTCTAAAAATTGCTCCCAAATCCTTGGCTAATTGTCTAAAATCAACACGATCATCCGCTAAAAAACGAAAGATTAATTGCTCCCTATCGAATGTATAACTGGCATCGATTATTTTCATATCAAGGCCATATTGCTCAATCAATTCATTACATTTGACAATTGCTTTATCAGCATCTTTTAAATTACTTTGATATTTTTTATAATCCGCTTTCGTTGTTAATCTTATAACTGGTTTATATTCAATTTGATGATTAACCTCTTCATCTGGAATAATCCTTGCTACCACGCCATATTGTAACCCTTTTTCAGTTTCCACAATAACCGTGGCATTTTCATGTACATTTACATTGCTAGCATCAAAATAGTATACTTTACCATTTTCATTTAATCTAACTCCAACAACCATCTTACATTCCTCCAACTCGTACAATTAGACTATCAATAAGTAAATTGATATTTACATTATTTTTAATCGTATCCTTTAGCTCTAATAAAATATTAATTTTATCTAATATTTTTGCTTGATCATTTTTACTAGCAATCTCATTTAATTCTTTTAAATTATCATTAAAAGTAATTTTTTGATTGCCACTTAAAATTTTTAATATATCATAATACATATCAATCATTTTGTCAAAGAAGTAAATAAACTTGTCCCGTTCTTTAATATTGATATGACTAAATAATAATTCTTGTTCTTTCATAATGACATCTAAGCCATGCTTTTCAAGTTCTAAAATAAAAGCTAACACAACTTTCTCTAATTCTAAATCACTAGTATTATTACCATCATTATTAAGTCTAATAACTTGGCATCTTGATACGATGGTTGGTAATAAACTATTAAAATTATTTGTCATTAAAATAGCCATTATATCATTATCAGGTTCTTCCAAAAATTTAAGCATTGAATTGGCTGTTTCATTACGCATTTTATCGGCTTCACGAATAATGTAAAATCTTTTACTTCCTTCGACAGCGGCACGTGAAAATTCTTGTTGTAAATCTAATATTTGTTGTTTTTTTATCAACATTCCATCCGGTTCAATAACCTTTATTTCCGGATAATTACCATCATCGATTCGTTTACGTATAATCTTAGCAGACTCTCCATTTAATTTACTGCCAAGTATTTCTTTAATAAAAGCTATAACCATGTCAAATGATTTGCTATAATTATTTTCATCAATTAAATAAGCATGACTAATGTGATCTTTTTTTATTTCATTAATCATTAGATTATATGCCATTTCTTGCTTTTCGCAATAATCATCCAACATAACCATAACCTCCATTTTTCTATTTTTTTAGTACTTTAACTTGTCCTCTTTCAGCACTATCAACAATTTCATTATCTAAAAAATTAATATTTAAAAAGTTACGTGACGCCATATAATCACATAAATGGACAAAAATTTCATCATCGCGCTTTGGAATTGGTAAAACAATTTTACCTGTCTTATCAGTATTCCATGGTCCCATATGAGATGCAATCAATCTTCTTACTTGCAAAGCATCTAACTGATCCATCGGTAACTTTGTGATATTTTCGAAGACAAAGTGAGCTGCAATTAATGGATGATCATATACCGTATGTCCATCAGCCTCTTTACCCTGTTTAAATCCATCATGCAAAAGAAGCGCCATAATGATTAAATCTTGCGTTTGTTCACCAAATTCAAAAGTATTAAAAATATTATCCCTAAATAGTTCAATTGCTATTCTAACGGCAGCCTTCGTATGTCTCATTAATCCACCTTCACCAAGTGAAAAAGCTGGATGATACTTTCCAGAAGTAGATGCCGGCATTGTATAGAAATAATCTGGTAATTTTTCCAATAAATATCTAGCACTTTCTCTTATTTTTTCATCCTTAATGTAGTTTAATTCTGTTTCAAATATATCGCTTTTCATAAAAACTCCCTATATTAAATACATACCAGTGAGAATAGGACTAGCATAAGTATCGAGGGAATACCACAAATTGCCACTAAACACACGGTAATTACATTCATCGGTATTATTACATTTAAAGGTAATGCTAATTTATTATAAGCATAAATAAATAATACCGCCATAATTATTTTTTTAATAATATTAAATATTGTCTTTAACATATTATCACCCACTAAATAATATGCCTGTCCATGATTATTATGCAATATCTTTACGATCCTCAAAAGCCATCTCTAAGGTCATCGAATCAATATATTCAATATCGGTACCCATCGGAATACCAATTGGAATTTTAGATACTCTAACATTATATTTATCAAGAATCTTTTTAATATATTGCATCGTTGTTTCACCCTCAATACTAGGTTTTAAAACAACAATAACTTCTTTAACATCATTCTCTTTAACTCTTTTTACTAAATTATCTAAATTGATATCTTCTGGATTAATTCCTTCAAGCGGTGAAATTAAACCATCCAATACATGATAAACACCATTATAATTACCCATTTTCTCAAATAATACGATATCTTTGGGTTTTTCAACCACAAAAATAGTTTGTTTATCACGCTTATCATTACTACATATATAACATTTATCCATATCTGTAATGTTGTTACAAACTGGGCAACGTTTAATATTTTTAATTTCTACCAAAGAATTAGCAAAAGTATCAATCTTTTCTTTTTCAAAATTTAAGATAGAAAAAGCTAATCTTTCAGCGGTTTTTTCACCAATTCCTGGTAAATCTTTTAGTGAATCTATCAAATTTCTAACACAGTTAGGGTACATTGATATCAAATCCTCTCGTTTTTACATTAAGCCAGCTAATCCTTGGCCATATTTACCCATTTTCTTTTCTTTATCATTATCTGCTTTTTTAACTGCTTCATTAAATGCGACCATAATCATATCTTCAAGCATTTCACGGTCATCAGCTTCGATACTTTCACCTTCTGGTAAATTAATTTTAACTGCTAACACCTCAAATTTACCATTAATTTTTACATTAACTAATGAGGAGGTTCCTTCATATTCAGTCCTTTCTAATTCTTCTTGATCTTTTTGTAATTGTGCTTGCATTTTCTTTGCTTGTTGCATGATCATTTGCATATTCATATTTATCACCTTTCCTTATTTTTGGATTATTTTACATATTAAAATATTATATTACTCATATAGCATAATATTTTAACCATATTACAAATTATTTAAACTCAACATTATCTTCCCCGACAAGTTCAAATAATTTATCGACAACAGTTGGTTCTTTTTTTACTTTTTTTTCTTTGATTATTGTTGTTTGTATTTCTTTTAATTCATATTTTTTACCACTTTTAAAGTTAGCTACATATATATCTCTTTCTTTATTCCATTCATCTTGACTAAGAACAACAAAATTATACTCATCATCAAACACTTTTTTTAGTAATTCACTACATAATTTATTATTACTGTATATTTTTTGAACAGCAGCTTCATTAGTTGCTGAAAATATAATATAGTTCTTACCAGCTACCTCTAGTTTAGCATCTATCAGTGAACCAGCAGCCACTTTATATTTCTTGTCAGTTAAGTATTCATTAAGTTTTGATAACTTTAATTGTAAATCATTTTTGATTTCTTTACTAGCAACAGCAAATGTATTATTAATAATTATTTCCTTATTTATATTGCTATTATCTTCATCAATCGATTCATTATTAACATCATTTTTTTCTTCTTCTAAATTATTTTCTATGTCGTTTACAGTTTTATTATCTTCCAACACATCTTCAATTGATGTAAACTGGAAGGCCATATTATAATCTTCTTTTTTAGTTTCTGAAACCGGTTTTTTTTCAATATTCTCACTAATTTTATTCATTATGAGTAAGAAATTAGTTATTACCACAATTGACTGTCTTGACACATTCTTAAGTTTATCCATTAAATTATTAACACATTCAATTATATAGAATATTTCATCATCAGTATATAAATTATTGATTTCTTTAATATTTTCAACACTGGTTTTTATATATTTTTGATTGACATTTTTATTAAATAATACAACATCCTTGAGAAAACTTACCAATTCTTCCAAAAACTTACTATAATTTTTGCCATTAGTGTCCATTTCTTCAAAGAATTTAGTAACTGCTTCACAATTATTTTCTCTAATTGCCTTACATAATTCAATCATTTGAAGAATTGAAACATTTCCACACACTTCATATACATCATCAATTGTTATTTGTTTATCAGCAAATGAACGCAATTGATCTAAGAAATTGATTGAATCACGCATTCCCCCGTCTGATATCTTAGCAATTTCAAGTAACGCTTCATTTGTTATTTTGATTTTTTCTTTTTTAGCAATTTCAGTCAGTCTATCAACAATTTCTGTAACACTTAACTTACTAAATTGGAATTTTTGACACCTTGAAGTAATAGTCAATGGAATTTTGTAGTATTCAGTCGTTGCCAATACAAAAATAACATGTTTAGGTGGTTCCTCAAGAGTCTTTAATAAAGCATTAAAAGCCTGTGTTGTAAGCATATGCACTTCATCAATAATATACACTTTATATTTTGCATTTGTAGGAACTAAATTAGCTTTTTCGCGTAATTCTCTTATTTCATCAACACCATTATTACTTGCGGCATCAATCTCGATTACATCATTTGAACTAAGAACATTCAAACAACTTTCGCATTTATTACAAGCATTCCCATTAATAGGATCTAAGCAATTAACCATTTTTGCAAGTATTTTTGCCATTGTTGTTTTTCCTGTACCTCGTGGACCAGAGAACAAATATGCATGCGTAATTGTCCCATTTTTAACAGAACTAGCTAGTATTTTTTTAATTTCACTTTGACCAACAACCTCATCTAATTCTTTTGGACGATATTTTCTATATAAAGCTAAATAATCCATATTTCACCTCGCTAATTCCATCTAATATTATTATATCATATATTACTGTTTATTTCTTTTATTTTCAAAAAATAATCGCAATAAATTCATATATTTTGCAGTAGTATCATTTTCAGGCAACTTCATTATTTTTATATATTTATTACCGTGAAAGTATACATTTGTTCTATCACATAAATAATATACATTTTTAATTCTACTTTCAATAACGGCACCAGTACACATCATACATGGTGAAAGAGTTACAAACATCTCACAATCATCAAGTCTCCAATCACCAATATGTTTACATGCCATTTCAATTGCATTAATTTCTGCGTGCCCAATCACCGATTTAAATCTATTACGCGTATTAAATCCTTCGCCGATAATCTCCCCATTTTTTACAACAATTGCTCCAACAGGAATATCATCATTATCATAAGCTATTTGGGCTAAATCAATAATTTTATCAATATATTTATTCATTCATATCACCATTAATATTATATCAACAACCAAGTGTTAATTAAAAGCAAAATTAAAAAAATGATATGCATTTTATAAAAAAATAGTAATGTTCCACGTGGAACATTACCATATATAATTATTTCCCAGGAAATAATTTACTTATAGTTATATTTAATCAGCAATTAAATAAAAAAAATAAGAAAAATTAAGATATTAATTAATTTCATTCAATGTTCCACGTGGAACATTGAATATATTATGATAGTTTTTAATATTAAAAAATAACATATAATTATAAAACAATTAACTGAAAAAGTGATGTTCCTCGTGGAACATCACTAATTATTCACATAAATTATTAAAACAAATAATCATATGATTAATTTATCTTTATTCAATGTTCCACGTGGAACATTGAATAATATTACAATAAAAAGTGCACACGATAATAAATAGTTAAAGCTGCTATCTTCCGATCCTGACTTGATTCCTATAATTACCGTTGCACAAACAAATTATATCATATTTAAACAAACTTATCAAATTTATTCAATGTTCCACGTGGAACATTGAATAATAAATTATTTCCCGGGAAATAATTTACTTATAGTTAACTTTTATCAACAAGTATAAAAAAAGATATATACATTACGTATATATCTAATCTATTCTTCAGTATTATCTGATTCAACAAGTTGTTCGACATCATTTTCTTGATCGACTACTGAAACAGTACTTACTTTTTGACCTTCACGAAGATTAATTAATTTTACACCTTGGGTTACTCTACTCATTTCAGATATCTTATCAACAGCTAATCTGATAATTATACCTTCATCAGTAATAATAATTAAATCTTTGTCATTAGTAACAGTCTTAAATGCGGTAATTATACCATTCTTTTCAGTAATATTAAGTGTTTTAACACCTTTACCGCCACGATTAGTAATACGGTATTCATCAATTGGTGTTTTTTTACCATAACCATTTTCAGTAACTACAAGTACTAAAGCATCTTTTGTTGCTACTTCCATACCAACAAGTACACTTCCTGATAAATTAATACCTCTAACACCAGCAGCACCTCTTCCCATAACACGAACTAAGTTTTCAGGGAATCTAACCATACGGCCATTTGAAGCAGCCATTAAAATATCAGCTTCACCATTAGTATTTTTAACTGAAATTAATTCATCATCATCTTTTAAGGTAATAAATTTCTTACCATTTGCTCTAATATTGTAGAATTCACTTATATCAGTACGTTTGATTAAGCCAAGTTTCGTAGCAAATACTAAATATTTTGTGTCATCATTCTTAGATCCATTAAGTAATGAAGTAACTAATTCGCCTTGCTCTAGGTTAAGTAAGTTAACTATAGGTAAACCTTTACCTTGCCTACTATACTCTGGAATTTCATAACCCTTAACGCGATATACTTTGCCCTTATTAGTGAAGAATAATACATAATCATGCGTTGAACAATTGATCATTTGCTCAACAAAATCTTCTTCATTAATAGACATACCTTTAACACCAACACCACCACGATGTTGAGTACGATATGTACTAGCAGACAAACGTTTAATATATCCTTTATTTGTTAAAGTAATTACAATACGATCTTCAGGAATTAAACTTTCATCTTCAATATAATCAATTGCTGTCATATCAATATAAGTACGACGTTCATCAGCATATTTTGCTTTTATTTCAAGTAATTCTTTCTTAATTATCTCAAGAACTTTTTGTTCTGAGGCTAAAACTGCTTTTAATTCTTCAATCTCAAGTAATAATGCTTGTAATTCTGCTTCAATTTTATCTCTTTCTAAGCCAGTTAATCTACGTAATTTTAATTCAAGAATAGCATCTGCTTGAACATCACTTAAACCAAATCTACTCATTAATTTAGTTTTAGCTTCTTCATCTGTTTGAGCACCACGTATAATTTTAATAACTTCATCAATGTTATCCTGGGCTATTTTATAACCTTCAAGAATATGAACACGTTTTTCATCACGATCTAAATCAAATTTAGTTCTTCTAATAATAACTGATTTTTGATGGTCGATATATTTTGCAATGATATCTTTTAGACCTAATGTCCTTGGAGTACCATTATCGATCATTAAGAAAATGATACCATATTGTACTTGAAAATTAGTATGTTTATATAGATTATTAAGGACAACTTGCGGATTAGCATCTCTTTTTAAGGTAATAGTTATCTTAACACCGTCTTTTAAATCTGTATGATAATCAGATATACCATCAATTATCTTATCACGTACAAGTTCTGCAACTCTATTTTTTAGTTCTAAGGTATTTGTACCATAAGGTACTTCTGTAATAACTATTGCATTATGATTAGCATGTTCTTCAATTTCAGCTCTACTTCTAATTGTAATTGAACCACGCCCGGTATCATATGCTTTTTTTATACCAGAATTACCTAAAATAATACCACCAGTTGGAAAATCTGGTCCTTTAATATATTCCATTAAACCTAATGTATCAATCTCAGGATTATCAATATATGCTACACATCCATCAATTACTTCACCTAAATTATGCGGTGGAATATTCGTAGCCATACCAACTGCAATACCCATCGTACCATTAACTAAAATATTTGGAAATCTACTTGGTAATACGGTAGGTTCATCAAGTGTTTCATCAAAGTTTTTAGTCATATCAACCGTATTCTTACGAATATCAGCTAATAGTTCTAATGATAATTTAGATAAACGTGATTCGGTGTAACGCATAGCTGCTGCTCCATCACCTTCAATATTACCAAAATTACCATGACCATCTATAAGTAAATAACGTTGATTAAAGTCTTGCGCCATTCTTACCATTGCTTCATATATAGAAGAATCGCCATGGGGGTGATAATTACCCATAACCTCACCAACTGTTTTAGCAGATTTACGATGTGGTTTATCAGGTGTATATCCTGAATTGTACATACTCCACAAAATACGTCTACGAACATGTTTTAAGCCATCTCTTAAATCAGGTAGAGCACGTGAAGTAATGACACTCATTGAATATTCCAAAA
>ONWZ01000107.1 GCA_900321645.1 uncultured Eubacteriales bacterium
ATATAAAATGTACCGATTATGATTATATTAAATTATTATTATTTTGTCAAGAAAAAATGCCAAAATTGGCATTATTCTTTTACAAATAACGGTAAAATGGATTTTAGTTGATCTTCACCTAAAACTTCATCCAAATAAATATTATCATCTTTATATTCTGCACATACTATTTTATAGTTATCTTTAATATCTGTTCCTTCTTCATTTACTTCCGCAATGTAGTAATATTCTTTATCATCTTTCTCAACTTTATCAACTACTAAATACTCTTCTCCATTACCTAAAGTAATTACTTTATTAATCTCTAATTTCACTTTTTCATCTCCTTATATGCTTTTCGTCTTTTTCTTCTTCTTTAGAAACCCAGAACATTTCCGGCATCGCCATCGCATCTATTGCTTGTTCTAAGGATGCTTCAATCTTTGGTTCCTTTTTAGGCTGTGGTTCTTCTTCCACTTTTTTATCACTGAAAATTTCACTATCACTACGATTTTCAAATAAGACTGGCTCTTCAAATGGTTTTACTTCTTGAAATAAATCAACTACTTCATCTTCTAGTTCTGCTTTTGCTTCTTTGGATTCTTCTTTCTTCTCAATTATTAATTCCGGTACAGTTAACTCGTTTACTTTTGGCATCAGCATCGCATTAACTCGGTTGATTACTCCACGTGTTTTTTCCCTCACACGACCTCTATTAAATAATTCACTCATTTCACTAACTGCGATTACTTGATTATTCTTAGCATCATCCCTTTTAAGTATTTCGGTAATTGATTTATCATCATTATCTTCCGCTGTCGTAATATCCATATATAGTGTTTGACTAACGGCATCTTTTTTAACAATTGTTATACTATCACTAACCGTTAACAAGAAGTTATTATTAGCTTTTTCCATATCATCGATCATATTAGCAAGATAAGCAATTGTTTTTTTGATATTTTCAATTTCTTCTTTAGGATTACGAACATTTTCAAACATTGCTAAATAATCTTTAATCTTTATATAATCAAATGGATTTATGTAAAATTTAACGCCAAGTTCACGTAAACCATTTTTAATCTCCTTAATTAAATCCACTATCTTATATAAACTATCTTTAAACAAATCATAATTATCTGTATTCGTAAATACCTCTTTAACAAGTTCTAACAGATTAAATTTATAATTAGCACTAAGTAGATTTTGCATATACATATTGCAAATAGTATCATCACGATTAGGCAAACTTAATGCCACATTAAGTGTTTCGTTTGCTTCTTCAAGTTCTTTTTTACTAGCACCATATGCTTCATCGATTAATGAAACATCATCCGCAATAACTGTTAAATCAATATCGTAATGTTTGAGTTCCATATTGATACTTGTTATTCCTAATGCGCCATTAATACCTTCTACTCTGCCTTTTGCATTTAGAACATCATTTTTTAATTTTCGTCTTATTTCTAACATTAAATCATTAAGTTTTTTCTGTTCATCGGTCGCCTTCAATAATGTCTGATTTAATCTATCAAGTTCCATTTTATTGCTCTTCAAATTTTTAATATTTACTAAATATCCCTCAATTTGACTAGCTTTAACTCTTACGTCTTCGATCATTATATTGCTAAGATCAGATAATTCTAATTCTTCTTCACTGTATTTAGCATATACTTTTTTAAAACGACATTGTAATTCATTTAAATAATCATAATCTTCGATTATTTCATTAAAGAATTTTATTTGTTCCTCGAATGGTAGATTATTGTAGTTATTGTCTTTTACTTTATTAATAATCATTTCGTAGCATTCACTATCAATCTGAATAGCTAATGTTTTATATTCATCTAATGTTGTATTATCGTTGATTGCTAAATCAAGCATTTTTTCTTTCATCTTCAATAGTTTTAATTTACTATCATCAATAACTAACATATAATCACCTCCATTCGTAATTTTTATTTTTCTCTACATCGGAATTGTTGGAAATTCTTCATCAAATATTTCCGGAGCATTTTTTACTTTGTTTTCATCAAAATTTTTCATATATTCATCGATTGACATATCCGGCAATTTATTATCATCGTAAGTATCGTTTTCTACTACCTCGCGATCGATCGAAGCAATTCCATCATCAAATTTAATTGGCTCTTCATGTTTTTCTTCAGGTATAGCAATTGGAATTACTGGTTCCTCTACTTCTTTTTTATTATTGAATTCTTCGAACAATTCTTTTTCAATATCAACTTTATTCTTAAATAAGAATTCATCTTCATGTGAAGTTACTTTTACTTCTGGTTCTTCTTCAATATTCAAATTATATTTATCTTGAATTTTTTCTAAATCAATCGTCTCTGCTTCTTGCTCTAAAGAATTATCTTTGATTGTTTCAAAACTAACTTCTTTTTCTTTTTTATTAACTTGCAATACTGAGTTTTGTTGTTCCTCAAGCATTTGCTTTGTTCTTTTCTCCATTTCTTTTTTTCTAGTTTCTTCAATAATACGCTGACGCTTTAAAATTTCTTCTTGTTTCTTTCTTTCAATTTCTAATTTTCTTTTCTTTTCTTCCTCTTCGATTCTTCTTTGTTCTTCCATTATCTTTGCTTGACGTTTTTGTTCATTCGCAATTAATTCTTTTAGAACAGCTTGGAATCTTTCACTATTATTTTGGGCTTCAATTTCTTTTAAAGCTTCTTCTTTACGCTCTTTTTCAGCCACCAAATCAGTATAAGTATTAATGTCTTGACCTTCCATAACAATTGTATTGAATTGCTTAGATATCGTATCCATAATTAAATTAGATAATTCTTGATTAGTGATATATTTAACTATTTCATTAATTGTCTTACGTTTATTTAATAATTCTTCATAATCACTTACTTGTTCATCATACATATCCATTAATTTAAGGGTACACATTTTATCGCGATAATTATCATAATCTTTTAATACTTCATTATACATTTCTTGACAATCGGCTAAAATATTAACCGGACTAGTCTTTGCTATTTCTAAATTATTTCCCGCTAATTCAAGTGATTTCTCTGTTTCACTATATGCATATTCAATTTCTTCGCGATTATCAACTAATTTTTGAAGTTCTAATTTCTTTATTGCATCAGCAATTACTTTCTTAAAAGTCGTTTCTAATTCAATATTTAAAGATTTATTAATTTCGATTTTTTCACTAGCTAGAGCAATTTTATGTTTAAGTGCTTCAATTTCTTCTTCAAAATCCTTCTGAAGGGCATTATTTTTTATATACTTATCGATAATATTAATACGTTCTTCAAGGTTATCTAGTTCACTAGCACCTTTAACTGGCATTACATCGATACTTTCACCTGTTAGTTCATAATGATTATTACATCTTTTTTCGACATAAGATAAACGCTGATTGATTAAATCAATCAACATATTAATACGATTTTTCTCATCCGCAAATAAACCACAATGCTTGTCAGCAAGCGTCATATATTCTTCTTCATAAATTTCATTCGTAAGCATCAAAATCTTTTCTTCTAACTTCGTAAGTTGCTTAATTATCATTTCTCTTTGTTCTTGATTCTTAACTAAATTTAAGCTATTGGCAAACATTTCATATTGTCTTAAACATTGGATTACATCGCTATTATTGTAACTAATCACACTAACCACCTCTATCTATAATCATCTATTATAATTATATAAAGAGTTCCTATTTTTGTCAATTATTTCATCACATTTTAAGGAAGTTTATTGAGGCAACAAAAAAACTCGGTAAACCGAGTATTTTTTTCTCAATGGTGGCTCCAGCGGGAATCGAACCAGCGACACGAGGATTTTCAGTCCTCTGCTCTACCGACTGAGCTATGAAGCCAT
>ONWZ01000120.1 GCA_900321645.1 uncultured Eubacteriales bacterium
GAAATACAAGTTCATGGTCAACTTACGCAAGTTGATGAAAATGGCGATGTTACAATCATGCTTCCTCATACAACCACTGATGATATAGGTGGTGTGTTACCTGTTGAAAAAGGTGGAACTGGTGTAAATAATAAAGAAGATATATATAAAACTGTTGCAATAACTGAAGTTAATACAACTGTTACATCATTAAACGGTTATACTAATCCAGGATGGTATCATTTTAATTCTGGAATAGTTCCAGCTTCAATACATCCACAATGTATTATTGGTGATGATGGTTACTCTACTGACACTAACGATAGTTATACTCCAGAAGGATATTTATATGTTATGTCTATTGATGATTATGAAGGATCTGGTGAAGGTAGATATATTTGTAACCAATTTTGGTTCGCTTCTAATATGAAAAAAAAATATCAGAGAATACAAGTGATTCATGGTGAATCCACTGCATGGACATCATGGACAAATACTAATAAAGATAACATAGTAACAGTTAATGTAAATAATACTAATGAATTGGGTTGGTATGTAGTTGCAACCGGTACCCTTTTAAGCAACCTGACGATTTCGTTAATAATTTTAATTAATTCGGTATCAACAGACATAAATAATTGTAATAGTGGAATTCTTATTTTAGATTTAATATGTGATTCATCGGGTAATATTCTTTTTGAAAATATTGATTCAGGTAGATTTGGTTGGCTTGTTGCTAATGGGATCACTTATAACGATTATGGATTATATATAAATGATAATCGTTGGTTTTTATATTATAATGCATCAAATGTAAATACTACAACTACATTTAGTGTAATTAGTGCATCGAAAGATAGATATATTTTGTATACGGATCCAACGAAAGAAACAAGTGATCCAACTATTACAAAACCAAGTGTACTTCTTAATGGAACTGTAAAATATGCAACGCATGCTGACACGGCGGACACTATTACAACAACTTTACCGATTAGTAAAGGTGGAACTGGAGCAGATAATATAAACGACGCATTACTGTCTTTAACATTCAATGGCTATCTATCATCTGGTATTGATTTAAATATGTATCATGCAGTTGATGATATTGGCTACTATGGTATTATGAAAGACTGTTCTATAACAAATTATCCAGAAGATTCAGTCAAACGTAGTATTTTATCTGTCGTCCCTTTAAACTATAGTGATAATATTACTGATGCGTATACTTATCAACGTATTGTTGAGACATCTGATAATAATATTTATGATAGAGTTTATGATCCGGTCGAACATACATGGAGTCCATGGATCCTTCAATCTAAAAGAAAAATTGCTATAGTAGGTAAAACCGAAGGTAGTGCTGAAGGCTGGTATAAAGTTGCAACATTTTCAGGATTAAGTGCAATGGATACTATAAGTTTAACATTTCTCGTTGTTAATAATGGTCAAAAAAATTCTGGTATTTTAAATATTCATATATCATCTAATGTAGATAATACTACTTTAACATGTGATAAATTTGAATGGATGATTTGTACAAATATTAATCCAAGTGATTATAAAATAATAAAATCGAATTCAAATTTTATTCTTTATCATAAAATACATGATAATTATGATCGAACAACATTTACAGTTATTAACGATACTTTTAGAGACACTTTAATACCGGTACCTAATAAAAAATACGAATTGTTTTCAAACATAGATAAGGAAACTACTACGTCAGTAGAAAATATTGGAGGAATACTCAGTACAATATGGGAACCAGAAAAAGAACCTCCAACTTACAAAGTACCATTTTTTATAACAACTGGTATGAGCACATATAATTCAAATGAAAGCTTATATACTATAGAAATATTAGACGATACAGTGATAGACGAATCAACTCTTATATATGTTAAGTTTACTCAAGACAGTTTAGCTGGTGCAAATATTAGAATTTATAATGGAACGAATCATAGTTCTCCAATAACTATTTATTATAATGATAATGAAATTAACACAGGCGATATTAAAAGTGGCATAATTCTTCCATTAATATATCATAATGGTGACTTCTTAGTAGTTGGTAAATTATAAATAAAAAAGAATAGACTATGAATATCATAGTCTATTCTTTTTATACTAAAAACAGATGTATAAAACATAAAAATTATAAAGGAGGAGAATTATGTTTGATATAGATAAAGAATTTAATATTTTAATATTAGAATCAGATATTGAAATTGAAAAAGCTTATAGTGATTTATGTTTTCATAATACATCAATATTTATTGAGAGTGAGCAAAATTCAA
>ONWZ01000106.1 GCA_900321645.1 uncultured Eubacteriales bacterium
GGAGATACCAATGTAGCAAGTATGTCTGAATTAGATCCGCTTGTGAATGCAGGTTTCCAACTTGTCAATGGTGGACATCTTGGACAACTTACAACATATGATAATGACCCAGAGGCAGCAACACAATATCTACCATGTATTGATAACATTATCGTAAAAGGATTTTCAATCAATGATGTTCGTGTCTATGGAGTTAATAAATCGGATGTATTTCAAAATGTAGAATACGATTCAACTGATACTGATTATATAATAGCGGACCATCATCCAATTGCAGCAACTTTGACATTAATATAATAAATTAATATGCTATGATAACTAATAAAATAATTCACTTTAAAACATACGCTGCATTCAATCAATAGTTATAGAATGGAAATATCAGTGACAATTCTGTTGTTCTGATTAAAGATACAAAATAGATATATTCACACGGACAATTTTATGGAGATAAATATGATACAGTGTTTTTAACTCAAGCAGAGTACGATGATATGGACTCTCATGATGAAAACACAATTTATTTTATACTTGCAGGTTAGCAATGAGTTATATTAGTAGTGAAATAAAAAGTGTATATAAAGGTGATAATAATATCGCCAAAATATATTATGGAGATGTATAGGTATTTCCAATTCCAGTAATAGAATTTGAAACATTCACAAAGCAGGTCACACGCAATATTCTTAAACCAACTACAATTGGTAATGTTGAAGATATTCCTGCAAACATTATTCAAATTAAAGGAAATACTTTTGTTTTTAATCAATTATTTGAGACAATAGGTAGTGAAGTTACTCCAATTGAAGGTTCTACTTATTTATTACAAATAGATGGAGTAAGAAGTATTGTTGCAGCAACAAGTGAAACATCAAATTTTGTATCAACTACTGCTACAGATATGTGCATTAATTTAAGACATTTATATGGTGCAAATCCAAATAATTTTCCTTTAACTATTGCGCAATTTGAAGAGTTCTTTCCGTTATAGTATTATGCATATGAGCCAGGAAGAATAATTAATATGGCAATTACATCATTTAGCTCTACAGGAACACATAAAGATGGTACTACATTTGAATCAGTTGTGAATTTACCAATTACAACTATGACTGGTAAATTGGATGGTACTGGTGATAGTGTTATTATATTTCCAAATGGTATGGGGCATGCTTATGGAAATCCAGGCACAGGTACTGGTTTTGGTGAAGATTATATAAGTAAAGTAAATGGTGTATGGAAAGCAGTATCAAGAACACATTTCGCTACATTAAATCTTGCTAATTATAGTTGGACTAATAGTGGATATAATTCTAAAATTCATAAATTTGATACTACTATTATTCCACTTTCAATAAATGATACTAGTAAATTTTCAGTTGTTTGTGATAAATTCTTGAGTGGGCGTTATAAATCTGGAGTAAATCAAACTATACATGAAATGGTTGTTTATTCCAATGAAGGTAAAACATGGATATCCATAAGTAGAAATTTAACTAGTTTACCTACTGTTAATATTGCTTATCCAAAAGCTACTGAATCTACTTATGTTCTTGATGATGAATATCAGACAATTTTAAATAATGCCTTTTCTACTAATACAGGAGCTATTGAAAGTGTATTACCGCAAAATACTGCAACTCCAGTTACTGCACCTTTAAGAATATCTATAAATTATACAGTTATTGATTATGAAGTTAAAAATATTTGCGTATCAAATTGGGGAGGCAATGTTGTTCCTAATGAAATAACAGTGGCTGAAGCTGCTGCTGTAACTACACTTGTACCAGAAGGAGGAAGTCAATCTGCATTCCGTGGTAATACTACAATAACCAGGTTCAATGAGTTGAAGTACTTTACTGGATTAACAACCTTGAATTATGCGTTCTATGGATGTACTAATTTAAGTGAAGTTACATTCCCTGAAGCAACTTTAACTGCTGCTGCTGGGGCTATTTTATATATATTTGGAAATGGTACAAAAATGAAGATTATAGATTTCAGACCATTAAAGTTCAGTAGTAATACAAGTATATATCTTAGACCTTTTGACCCATCTACAAACACAAGCTACAAGTCTTCAGTACAGGAAATATATTTTCCTGAATGTTATGTTTCAAGTATTTATTACATGGTAGGTTATTGCTCTAATTTAACAAAGATTGATATGTCACTTACAAACCTGAAAAA
>ONWZ01000105.1 GCA_900321645.1 uncultured Eubacteriales bacterium
CCCAGAAGGATTCGAACCTTCGACCGCACGCTTAGAAGGCGTGTGCTCTATCCAGCTGAGCTATGAGGACAGTTAGCAATACTTTTTGGTTGCTAACTAATTATATAACAAAAATTATTTTAAATCAAGACTTTTATAGGAAAATGTAGAAATTTCACGGTTGTTCACTAAGAAGATAACCTCCTCAATATCGAGATCTTCACAGAGTGATAAACCTATTGTATACATAACTTCTTCCAAAATTAAGTTATTAGTTATATCTGATAATATTAAATCATTGAAATTCAATTTTATGACATTGTCAGTTAGTTCATAATCTAATAATTTGACATTGGTATCTAAATAACTCATAAGATTACTTTCATATACTAATGAAGTAGCTAATTCATTAATAATTATTTTTACTTTGTCTTGATTTTGATTATTAATATATTTCGTTACCGGTGTGTAATATACTTCATCATTATAATTTAGAACATAGTAAATAGTATATGAATCTATATCTTCTAAACTAGTTAATTCATATTGTTTATTTATACCATAATGTTTATCTAAATATTCGGGTAATTTAATCTTACTATTAGGTAATTCAGTTAATGGTTTATCTTCAATTAGTATTTTTATCTTATCGACTCCTTCAATACTAGTTAAAGTGTAGATTAGTGATTCGATTAGTTTTTCCTCGTAATCGATAGTTACGTTATTAAATTCTTTTGAGAAATTAATTGTCAATATTTTATCTTTCAATGTTAAATCTAAAACTTTCGTATTCTTTGGTAATACTGTTTTAAAACCATTCGGAATAGTAGATGTTTTTTTACCGTTTTCAGTTAATATTTCAATTAAATCTGTGGCTTTCGTTATTTCATCTTGGTTATTGACACTAGCTTTAGCACGTGATAAATAATTATTATTATCTAATAGATAAATTACTTCAAGATCATTGGGATAAATATATTCCAATTGTTGATTTTTATTTAAATCAATTTCTTCTTTATTGGTAGGAATAAAATATAACATCAGCATAATTAAAACTAATGATGTAGCAACCGCTATTTTTCTTAAGAGCATTTTCTTTAACATGTCATCACCTATTTAAGTGTATGTAATATTTTTTTATATATGAGAAAAAGCCACAGATGTGGCTATAATGTAATGATTTTCATTCTTAGTAGTTCAACAACGGCTTGACTTCTTCCCTTTACTCCCAATTTTTGCATTGTATTAGATATATGATTTCGCACTGTTTTTTCACTTATCTTTAATGCTTCCGCAATTTCTTTTGTCGTATTACCATTTACTAATAATGTAAATACTTCTTTTTCACGTTTTGTTAATATCGATTTATCCATAATTACCTCACTTCCCAATGGGTGTTATTATATATTCATAATATAATATGTCAGGTTAGTTATTTAAGTGAGAGCAAAAGTCTAATTATTTAAATTGAATTGAAATATATTGTTTAGTATCAAAACTTTCTTGAATAGTACGCATGATATTATTAGCAAGAGTGTTACTGTGTTCATCTGAGTCAACCACTACCCTAATTTGATCACCATCTATTTTAATAAAAGAATCTAAGTCGAAGGTGTTTTTAATTTTTTCTTCTAATAATTCTTCTTTACTACTTATTTGATTTAATAATTTTAAAGCATCAAAAGCCTCATTTTTAGCATCTGTTGTTAGAGTATTATCACTAATCGTGGCTTTTAATTTATTAATTTCTTCCAATGTACTAGCGTTATCTTCCGTTCTTAATGTTTCGATGATACTTACTTCTTTAATATCTATTTTAGAATTATCTTCATTGATAGCACCATTATTAGTAAGTAATAATTCTTTCGGCATCGTAATATAATAAACACTTAAAACAAGTACTAAACTAAACAATGTTAAAAACCATAAATTCTTTTTATTTATCATAATTTCCTCTTTTCTAATTAATTATATTAAGAAGAAAATAATATATGATAAAAAATTAGACAAGCATAAAAAATACAAGGATTAGTACATTCCTTGTATTTTTTTGATTTGTTCATTTGTTAAGGCATTTAATTTCCACTTACCTTCATCATCTTTAGTTAAATTTAATTCGATGGTATATGTTACTTTATCTTTGGCTTGTTCTAAACGATCTAATTTTAATTCATCAAAACTATCTTTGGTAAAGATTGTGCTATCGAAAGTTAAATCACTAATACTATTGCGATAATCGATAACTTCAATTTCCGTAACAACTGTGGCATTGTCACCATCAATTATTTCATCTTTGACATTATATGAAAGATTACGATATTGATTTTCTAGTAATTTACGATATCTCATACGATGGTCATCAGTTAGATTTTGTTCATCTAAAACTGAGTCGATACCATTACTAATATCACTATCTAATCGTTGATACTTCATAAATAATTCATCTACTTTACTAGTTGGAGTATTTCCCATACTGCAAGCTAATAAAAGAAATGGAATAATTAACAGCCATAATTTTTTCTTCATTATATCACCTAGATATAATATTTACCATTTATTAGAAATTATACTTATTTAAATTTTCTAAGATAAATTCACTTGAATAACCAAGATTTAAAAGATTGTTATAAATCTTATTTTTCAAATTTGGTTTGTTTTTATTACTTTTCATTAGTTTAGTGATTTGTTTATTAATTTTATTTTCAAGTTCTCTATCATCGATTTCACTTATATATTTCATGATTATTTTGTTATCAATATTATGCTTTGTTAATTCCATTTC
>ONWZ01000104.1 GCA_900321645.1 uncultured Eubacteriales bacterium
ACCGTTATAATCATTATGGCATAATTTTATTACCAATATCAATCTATCCCTTGTCATCAATGTTAAAGCATTCAGATAATTATGTGCGCTATGCAGCATTTTGTGTATCAATTAGTTTGTTGCTATTTTTAGGCTTTCCTAATTATTATAAAATAGTGAAAGAAATACCAGAGATGTATCAAAACAGGCATGTTAATCAAATATCAGTAAATATCAGGAATGTCGTAAAAGTCATCGAAGATAATACTTCAATTGATGATCCAATATCGGTTTATGGCAATAAGAATATTTTATATGTCCTAAGTAAACGACGTCATGCGACAAAGTATTCATATTTGTTTCCATTAATTATGATTAGTGATGAGATAAAAGAAGACTATTTTGAACAATTAGCAGAAGAGAAACCCAAAATACTGGTTGTTGAAACATTAAAAAGAGATGAGAATATGACAAAATTTATTACCAACCATAACTACAATCAAATTTATGCTGATCAAAATTATCTTGAAATATATAAATTACAGGAAGTAGGGGATTAATAATGAAAATAATTACCGATAAATTATATGAATTGCAAGACAAAGAATATCAAGTATTTAGTGCTAAATTAATTCCTAATATTGGAATTGATAAAATAATTGGTGTCCGTATCCCAGAAATTAGGAAGTTGGCTAAAGAAATAAAGAA
The DNA here is from genome assembly GCA_900321645.1 of uncultured Eubacteriales bacterium. Lineage (GTDB taxonomy): Bacteria > Bacillota_I > Bacilli_A > RF39 > UBA660 > RUG705. The sequence continues at coordinate 688 of ONWZ01000104.1, forward strand.
TGAGGAATATATTGAAGATTTCCTTAATGAACTTCCTCATAAATATCAAGAAGAATATTTATTACATGGCATAATTCTAAGTATTAAATATAAAGATATTGATGTATTACTTAATAAGTTAAATATCTTTTTAGAATATGCCGATAATTGGGCTGTAACTGATATTATTAGTCCTAAATTATTTAATAAATATCCTGATAAGGCATATGAGTATATTTTAAAGTGGATAAATAGTAAAAAAGAATATAAAATTAGATTCGGGGTAGTTAGTTTGTTACAATTCTACTTAGATGATAATTATGATAAAAAAATCCTTAATGTTGTTAAGAAAATTAAATATGATTCATACTATGTCAAGATGGCGATAGCTTGGTTCTATTCATTTGCTTTAATTAAACAATATGATGATACAGTTAAACTATTTGAAAGCAAACAACTAGATAAATGGATTCATAATAAAAGTATTCAGAAAGCCATTGAAAGTTATCGGATAAGTGATACGCAAAAAGAATATTTAAAAAGTTTAAAAATGAGGTGATAAAATGCCTGGATTTGTTAGTCATACGATAATGGCTAAGGATGTATATGATAAATTAAATAATAAGGATGTTAACTTAAATTATATGATGACTTATTCTTTAGGGGGAGATCTTTGTAAATATGCTAAATGCAGGTATGATAGTCATCATAAAGATATGGACAAGTTTATTTATGAAATGGCTAGATATATCAAAGAAAACAATTTAATCAATAGTGATATGTTAGGTATTCTATATGGTCATATCTGTCATTATGTAATGGATGATATTATTCATCCATTAGTTAGAAGTGTTGCTGGCAATGGTCCTCGTAGAAAACGTAATCATACATTAATCGAAGTATACTACGACAATTATTTAGTAAAGAAAAGATATCATATAACAAAAGAACAATACTTAAAAAGAGGTATACTAAATACTAAAAGTAATAAAACAATTAATGCTTTAATTAATAATGTCTATAATGAAGTTTATTACACTAATAACGTATATAAATATTATCAATTTAATTTATGGTTATATCGTCAATTAAGAAATATTTATATTGTTTTTGGGGAAAGATTAACTAATAAGCTAATGGGGCTTAATCGCTTCCTTAAAACTAACAAAATGGCTAATCAAGCATTTGATGATGTCTATGAACTTAGTGTTGTATTAGCAATCGAATATATAAAAAATATTAATAATTATTTAAAAAGTTGATTCAAATAATTTGCAATTATTTCTTTACTTTGTTATACTTTATATAGAATATAAAAGATATTGGAGGTATAATATGAATAAACAAGATAAAACAATTATATTTATTATTATTGCAGTTGTAACAATCTTAGTAATTGGTTCAACATTCGCATATTTTACCTGGGTATCTAATACTAGCCAAAGAACTACCGTATCATTTACGTCAGGTACAGGTTTTTCATGTTCAGCTAATGGTGGCGGTAATATAACTAGCAATGATATCTCACTAGCCCCAACTACATGTACTGATACCGCTAGAGCTATCAAAAGAACAGTCACGGTAGGACCAACCATTACACAGAGTGATGGTGATATCTATCTAGATATGTGGTTAAAAGTAAATTCAATTGGCTCTGGTTTATCAGCTAGCAATAATTTTAAATATGCCTTAACAACTAGTAGCACTAATTGCACAACCGGTGTAGTTACAGAGGGTAATTTTAATGGAGCAGCGGCTAATGATCAAATTCCATTGCTAGAAGGAAAAACATACTCCCAAACAACAACTGATACATACTATTTATGGATTTGGCTAGATGCTGCTGAAACAAGCCTTGATACTCAAGGACAATCATTTGATTTACAACTAGGTGGATCATGTACTAACCAAGCACCACAAGCAATTATTAACACAATATCTCAAAACGCCGTTCTTGATAATACAAGAAGCGACTTTGTAACAAACTCAAATGGAGTACAGTTTAGTGCCGTATCATCAAATACCAATGGTAAAGGATTATATATAAGAGCCGGTACCCAAAATGATGCTCATCCAATCCTTTATTACCGCGGAGCAGTAGATAATAATAATGTCTTATTTGCTGGTTTTTGTTGGAAAATAGTTAGAACCACTAGTACTGGTGG
>ONWZ01000150.1 GCA_900321645.1 uncultured Eubacteriales bacterium
GAAACAATCCTTTTCTTGATATCATTAATACCATCTTTGATTGTACTCTTTAAATCATTTCTTTTAGTAATTTGTTCATTTAAATTATCTTCTGAAACAATAATCTTTTTCGTACTATCGAGTATTTTAAGACCTATGTTTTTAATATTTTTAATAATTGTTTCTCTTAAATTATAGGTATCATCAGTAAGTAAGATTAATTTAATTAAATCTAAATCTAAATAATTACTATATATTCCATTTTGTCCTAATTCAAATACCTTTGTTTCTATTTTTTTATTCTCTTCTAATCTTAAATCAATTTTTTCAATATCCTTAACAATTAGATTATTAAAATATGATATATTTGCTTCTTCATTTCTAACAAATAAGTATAATTGACTCTCACCTGTCATCAATATTTCTAATTTAATAATATTGTAAGCCGTTTCATAAATCTTCTCAACAATATGCTTTTCATTATCATAATCAATTGTCCCAGATTTATTAATACTCTTTAAAACAAATATTATTTTGCTTACGATTCGGTTTAATTCATCAATTGAAAGATTGCCATCTATCTTATTATTAATATAATTACATGTGTTATATGCCACTGCATAAACATTATAATTATCTAATTTAATTTTTAATTTATTTAATTCACTTATCCCTGTTGAATATGACTGAATATAACTAGCTTCGGCCATACCTCTAACATAGTTAACTTTTACATTATTATTAACCTCATTATGAATATCTTTTAATTTCTTTTCAATTTCAATAACATCAAATCCTAAATTTTTAATGTTACTAATTGCTAATTCTACTTCTTGATATAATGCGTTATATTTAATAGCTTCATCTGTCTGCATAATATCCCCCCTAACTAAGCCTAATATGATAACATACTTCCGCTTATTTTTCAATAAAAAAGACTATCACTTTCTTAAAAGTACTAGTCCCTTCTTATAATCACTTATTGTCTTTATTTCAATTTCTTTTTCCATTTCTTTAATTGCCTCATTCATAAATAATGAAGGTCTCGTACAACCAATTAACATACTTTCACGCGCTAAATCTTGCAAGTGTTTATTATGACATTCATCACTCAAAAATATCCCATTAAAAGAATTAGCTAATTCCTTTATATTTTCGTAATAAGGGTTAGTAATTGGAAAATCGAATGGAGCTATTGGATCAGTATCAATATCATATATTTTTTTCCCATCATAAATTAAATTATGTAAATTTAAGTCATAAACATATAACTCTCTATCATAAGAAAGATCCATTAATGAACTTTCAAATTGTTTAAGAGCTACAACTAATTGTTTAATTTCTGTAAGTGAACTTATTTTATCTAAAGTAACACCTTCAATATATTGCTTTAAATATCCTTTAAAAAATTCATTAATAAATACTAATTGTTCAGGAAAAGTAAATCCATCATAATGAAGATCTAAAAGCATTCTTGTAATATCATCATCCATACCATCATTATGATATTCTTTAAATACACGCTTATCACTAGTTAAATAACAAGTACCATTTTGTCCACTACCAAGTCTTTCTAGTTTAAATTCTTTTGGTATTTCATTTAATAGCAATATTTTATCCATAATACCCCTCTTTTCGAGTGATATATAATATCATAAATATAAACATTTGTCAAAAAAAGAGGAATTACTCCTCTAACCAATTTTCTCCTTTAAATGGCTCGTGTCTAATTAAATCTGGATAATCAAGTTGTCTCATCACTTCATAGATTGCAATTGCGACACTATTGGCAACATTTAGGCATCTAACATTATCACTGCATGGTATTCTTGTACAGCGATCTAAATATTTTCTTAATATTTCTTTAGGAATCCCAGTACTCTCTTTACCAAAGATTAAATAGATATTTTTATCTTTAGGATAATTAAACTCACTATGTGGTTTTTTACCATATCTTGTAAAGAAATAGAATTCGCCTTCATTCTTATCAAGAAAATCATCAAAATCATCATATAAAGTATAGTCTACTTTATCGATATAATTGACTCCACTTCTTTTAATGACACTTGATGATAAAGCAAAACCTAATGGTCTTATTAAATGCAATTTAGCATTCGTAGCCGCACAAGTACGCATAATATTACCGGTATTTTCTGGTATTTCTGGTTCAAATAAGACAACATTAATCATCTATTTCACCATCGGTACTAAAAGTAATACTATTGATATACATCTTTAACATATCGATGTCATAATTACCATTCTTTATATTATAAATATTACTCAATTCACCATTATCAAAGACCATAATAATTGGTACATTATTAATATTAATACCATTTATAGTGTATTTATTAATCATTTCTTTCTTAATTTTATTATCTTTTAAATCCTCAGTAATATCCATATATAAGACATCTTTTTCAATTTGATTAGTCCTCAAAAGACTTTTAAATTTTTTTTCAAAATCTCTTATTTCACTGTCTTCAAGTACTGAGACATAGATAATGGCATCAGGACTTTCAATCAAATAATCCTCAAGTTCATTATAATTAATAACTTCCATATATTTATTTAAAATTGGTTTATTTAATTTTGTCTCATTATAAGCATCAAACCACATATAAAAGTAATAAATTAGTAATAAACTAAATAAAACTACTGCTCCCAAAATAAAATAATTTTTTTTTGGTATTACTCTTAATTCTTCTTTTTTCATATAATCACCCATCTATTTCAATTTTAACAATTAATGTCTTTTTTGTAAATATCTTCCTCTTTAAATTATCATATATTTTTGATATAATATATATGAAGTATGGTGATTTTATGAAAAACATTTTTGGTATTACCTATAATGATTTAGAAACTTATTTTATAAATAATGGTGATAAGAAATTTAGAACTACCCAATTATATGATTTTTTGTATAAAAAGAGAGTATATGACTTAAATATAATGAATAATATTCCTAATACTACCAAAGAGAAATTAAGAAATGATTTTGATTTTTCATTTATTAAAATATTAAAGAAACAAGAAGATGAGGATGTTAAAAAATATTTATTTGAACTAGCTGATGGTAATCGTATCGAATCAGTCTTAATGTTTCATGACTATGGCACTAGTTTATGCGTTTCAAGTCAAGTTGGTTGTAATATGGGCTGTGCTTTTTGTGAAAGTGGGCGTTTAAAGAAAGTTAGGAACTTGGAAACATATGAAATTGTTGAACAATTATTATTAATTGAAAAAGATGCCAAAGTAAAAATAACGCATGTTGTTGTGATGGGCATTGGTGAACCATTTGATAATTATGATAATGTTATGAATTTTATTAGAATTGTTACTTCGAATAAAGGAATTGATATGGGTTCTAGACATATTACTGTTTCTACTTGTGGTGTAATTCCTGGTATTATGAAATTTATGGATGATTTTAATCAAGTTAATTTAGCTATTTCATTACATGCACCAAATGATGAGATAAGAAATAAGATTATGCCAATTAGCAAAGCATATAAATTAAATGATTTAATGGATACGATTAAATTATATATTGCCAAGACTAATCGAAGGGTTACATTCGAATATATTATGTTAGATGGAGTTAATGATTCATTAGAGAATGCTAAAGAATTAGCTAAACTAATTAAAGGTATGAATTGTTATGTTAATTTAATTCCATATAATGAAACTGAAAACATTGCCTTTAAGCGCTCAAAAAAGGTGCAAATTTTGGCGTTTTATGATATACTTAAGAAGAATAACATTGCCGTTACCATTAGACGTGAGTTTGGTGGTAAAGTCGATGCAGCCTGTGGACAACTAAGAGCTAAAACGTTTTAGGGAGGTACGAATATGCAAACATTTTATTTTACTGATCCAGGAAAAGTAAGATCACACAATGAAGACAGTGTTATTATCATCAGTAATGATCGTGATGAATATATCTTAGCGGTGGCTGATGGTATGGGTGGTCACAAAGCCGGTGAAGTTGCTTCTGCCATTGCTACCAATCATATTAGAGAAAGTTTTTATAGCCTAGAAACAATGGGCACAAAAGAAGAAGCAATCGATTGGTTGCGTATGGTTGTTAAAGAAATTAATGATCAAATATTTGAATATGCCGATAAAAATCCAGAAAGTAAAGGCTTGGGAACAACTTTAGTAATTGCTATTAAAACTAATGATTATATTCTTTATGGTAACATTGGTGATTCTTCTGGATACGTTATTAAAAATAATACGCTACATAAAGTAACCAAAGATCATACGTATGTTGGAATGCTTTTAACAAATGGTAGACTTACTGAAGAAAGCGCTAAAAATCATCCTGGTAAGAACTTATTAACAAGAGCTTTGGGAGCTAACAATCCGATTGAAATTGATATCTTTGATGTCGATACTTCGGTTAAAGGTTTATTCTTATGTAGTGATGGATTAACCAATATGGTTATGGATGAACAAATCGAAAAAATATTAAATAGCAAATTACCAATTGAGGATGCCGTTGTCAAATTAATTAAGAAAGCCAACCTACGTGGCGGTACCGACAACATCTCAATTGCTTATTTAAAAAAAGAAAGTGGTGACGAATAATGTTATTAAAGGGGCAAAAAATTAACAATCGCTACGAAATTGTTAAAACGATTGGCGAAGGTGGTATGGCAAATGTCTACTTAGCAAATGATACTATTCTAAATCGTAAGGTAGCTGTTAAAATTCTACGTGGTGATCTATCTGGCGATGAAAAATTTATCCGCCGTTTTCAAAGAGAAGCTTTGTCAGTTTCTAATTTATCACATCCCAATATTGTTGAGGTATATGATGTCGGCGAAGAAGATGGCAATCATTATATTGTCATGGAATACATCGAAGGTAAAACCCTAAAACAATTATTAAAGAAACGTGAATCATTAACTTTAACGGAAGTCATTGATATTATGACACAACTTACCGATGGTATTTCGCATGCCCACGAATCATATATTATCCACCGTGATATTAAACCACAAAATATTATGATACAGGATGATGGAAGAATTAAAATAACTGATTTTGGAATTGCAATGGCCTTAAATGCCACTCAACTTACCCAAACTAATTCAGTTATGGGCAGCGTACATTACTTACCACCTGAACAAGCGAGTGGCAAAAGTGCGTCCATTAAAAGTGATATTTATTCATTAGGCATCTTAATGTATGAACTTTTAACTGGTAGTGTACCATTTAAAGGTGATAATGCTGTTGAAATTGCTTTAAAGCATATGAAAGAAAAAATCCCAAGTATTAGAAAGCAAGATCCTTCAATCCCTCAATCAGTTGAAAATATCATATTAAAAGCAGCTGCTAAAAATCCACGCAATCGTTATGATAGTGCGAAAGAAATGCATGAAGACTTACTTCATTGTCTTGATGAAGAACATGCTAACGATAAAAAGATAACTTTTGAATATCCAGAAAATGATATTGATAGTGATGCTCAAGTTGTTACTCCAGTACCAAAAAAGAAAGTTGAAAAGCCAAAAAAAGAAGATGTTATTGAGGATACTAATGAATTAGTGAAAGAAATTACCCCTGAAGATATCGAAGAAGATGAAGATGAAGAAGACGATGATAATGATGGTTTTGAAGAACCAAAGAAAAGAAATACTTTAATTATTATTTTAGCATCATTCTTCTTATTACTACTTATCGCTGCTGGTGTCTTCTGGTTATTAACAACTCGTGAAATTGAGGACGTTACTGTTCCTTCAGTTGTCGGATTAACAACTGATGAAGCCATTGAAAAATTAACTAAAGCAGGCTTTACTTATACGACTGAACAACAAAATAGTGATACAGTTGAAGAAGGAAAAATCATTAAATCAGTTCCCAAAGCTGGCAGTACTAGAAAAAAAGGCGAAACAATTACCTTAGTCGAATCAATTGGTGGTAATTATCACTATCTTGAAGATTATACTGGTAAAAACTATAGTGAAGTAAAAGCCAAATTAGAATTATTTAAAATAAATGTCTTAATTGAAAAGAAAGATGTCGAGGATAAAGAAAAATACAAAGGAAAAGAAAATATCATTATCGATCAAAATCCAAAATTTGAAAAAGACAAAGATAAAGTAATGATCGAAGAAGGTGACACCATAACCCTATATATTCCAAACATTGTTAACGAATATCCTGATATGGTTGGTGAAGGTTGGAGCTTATCTGATGTTATGGCCTTTGTTAAAGAATATAAATTAAATATTTTGGTAGTTGATAAAGAAGGAACGACTATCCCAGAAGCTAAACATAGTGATTTTATGTCAAGCACAATTATCGAACAATCAAGACCTAAAGGAGATGCTATTATCGAAGGCATTACTCTTAAAGTAAAAGTCAATGGTACTTATGAAATACCAAAAACGACTGAAGCAGTTGCTGAAACTAACACTGATTAATATAAAGGAGCACTTATGAAAGGACGCATCATCAAAAATATTAGTAATGATTACACTATTGATGCTAATCATATCTTATATACTTGTAAGCCTCGTGGTAAATTTCGCATTAATAATATGACTCCCCTTGTTGGTGATATTGTTACTTTTGATGAAATTAATTATTATATTACTGATATTGAACCAAGAAAAAACAAACTAATTAGACCAAGTATAGCTAATATTGATGCAGCGGTTATTGTTACTAGCGTTAAAAAGCCTGATTTTGATTCACATCTTTTAGATAAAACACTAACAATTATTTCTTATAATAACATTACTCCAATTATCTATTTTACGAAATTAGATTTATTAAATGATGAAGAATTAATAGTCATTACTAAGTATATTAATTATTACAAAAAGATTGGTTACCAAGTAGCCATTAAACCAGATGAATTATTAAAACTAGTTGAAAATAAAACAATTGTCTTTACTGGTCAAAGTGGTGCTGGTAAATCAACCTTATTAAATAAAATAGCTCCTCACCTAAAACTTAAAACTGATGAAATATCTGATGCTTTAGGTAGAGGAAAACATACGACAAGACATACTGAACTATATGACGTAAATGGTACCTTTATTGCCGATACACCTGGCTTTTCAAAAATTGATTTCTATGATATGACTAAGATGGATATTAGAGATAATATGAAAGAAATGTTTGATAATCTAGAATATTGTAAATATAGTGATTGTATGCATATTAATGAAGATGGTTGTCATGTCATTAAACTAGTAACAAAAGGTGAAATAATACCAAGTAGATATGACAATTACCTTAACTTTATTAGGAAGTGATTAGATGATTAAAATTTCAACTTCTATTCTTTCTTTATCGCCAAGTGAAAGAGTTCTTAGTGTTCAAAAATTAAATAATACTAATACAGATTATATTCATATTGACGTTATGGACAACATCTTTGTTCCAAACTATCAATTACCACTTGAAGAAGTGAATAATTTAGGGAAATATAGTAATAAACCATTCGATATTCACTTAATGGTAGAAGATCCCGAACCATTTATTAAAGGATTAACATTTGATAACATCGATACGATTACTATTCACGTTGAAATAAAAAAAGATATAGATAAATTAATTGATTTAATTAAATCATATGGCTATCACGTCGGATTAGCCATTAACCCTAAAACTGATGTTTCACTATTAGAAAGATATTTAACTAAAGTGGATAAAATTCTTGTTATGAGTGTTGAACCAGGTTTTGGTAAGCAACCATTTATTGAGACAACGCCAAACAAAATAATCGATATTATCGTTCTTAACCAAGATGTCCTTATCGAAGTTGACGGTGGTGTAAACAATAATACTATATCACTAATCGATGGACTAAGCGATATTGTCGTCGTTGGTTCGTATATTACAAGTAAAGAAGATTATCAAGAAGCAATTAATAATATAAAAAATTAGTTGCTTTTTTTTGTTTTAAATTCGTATTATCATTCCATAATATTCATAGAATATTTAGAAAGGTGATATGATGATTAGCAATTTTAATGAAGAAGCCCAAGAAATAATGATTAAAGCTAAATTAGAAATGTTGGAATTAAGACATCCCTATGTTGGAACTGAACATTTAGTTTTAGCTATTCTTCACTCCGATAACGAAGTTAGTAAAAACTTAATTAAATATGATTTAACTTATAATCGTTTTAAAAAAGAAATTCTAAATATCATTGGTAAAGGTAGTAAAAAAAGTGAATTTTTTCTCCACACTCCTCTCCTAAAAAAAGTAATTGAAAATGCCATTATGGATAGTAAGGATAATAATCAAGGAAGCGTTACTATCCATCATTTATTTGGATCTTTATTAGATGTTGGTGAAGGTATTGCCATTAGAATATTCATCGGTATGGGTCTTGATGTTGAGTCAATGTACGATGAATTTTCAGAGAAATTATATGAAACAAAAGGTAAAAAGAAAAAATTACTTATCGAAGAACTTGGAATAAATATCAATGAGCGTGTCAAAGAACATGAAATTGATCCGGTTATTGGTCGTGAAAAAGAAATCCACTATCTTGAAGAGATACTATGTCGAAGAACCAAAAATAATCCCCTATTAATTGGCGAACCTGGAGTTGGTAAGACGGCCATTGTCGAAGGTTTAGCTACTTTAATAGAGAATTATGAAGTACCAACTAAACTACAAAATAAGAAAATAATTTCCCTAGATATGGCCAGTGCCGTCGCTGGTACCAAATATCGCGGTGAATTTGAAGAAAGAATTAAAAAAATGCTCTCTGAAATTGAAGAACATGAAGAAATCATTCTTTTTATTGATGAAATTCATACCTTAATTGGTGCAGGTGGAGCTGAAGGAGCGATAGATGCCTCTAATATTTTAAAACCAGCACTAGCAAGAGGCAAAATCCGATGTATTGGAGCAACCACTAATGACGAGTATAAAAAACACTTTGAAAAAGATAAAGCCCTAACCAGAAGATTTCAAATTATTAACATTGAAGAACCGTCTATCGAAGAGACCAAAAACATTCTCTACCGGTTAAAACCGATCTATGAAAAATACCATAATGTCCGAATTGAAAATCATTTAATTGATGACATAATTACCATAACTGAAAAATATATTTATGATCGTTTTAGACCAGATAAACAAATTGACATTTTAGATGAAGTATGTAGTAAAGTAGGTATTAGTAAATTATCATCTAAACATGTATCAAACATCAAATTAAAAGAAATAAGAGACAAGAAAGAATTATATATCAAAGAAAATAATATCAAAAAAGCCTATGAATGCAAGATTAAAGAAACAAAGTACAGCAATATGCTTTTAAAAGAAAAAGAAACATCTTTCGTGACAATCGATGATATTGCAAACATTATAAATAGTAAAACAGGAATCCCTATTTATGAAATTTTAAATGACCATAAACGTATTATTGATGAAATTGAAAACAATTTAAAGAAAAACATTGTTGGTCAAGATAAGGCTATAAAAAGAATCATGGCCATCACCAAAATGATCAAGTTAGGATACCATAATAACAATTGTTTTTCTTTTCTCTTCGTAGGGCCTCCAGGAACAGGTAAAACCAAACTAGCTAACATATATGGTGAGATAGTTAGTAAACAAAAAATAATTAAAATAGATATGTCAGAATTTTCTGACAGTATGTCAATTAGTAAGTTTATTGGCGGATCAGCTGGATATGTCGGATACGATGATAATAAATATGTTTTAAGAGAAATAAAAGATAATCCTAATAGTGTAATCATTTTTGATGAAATTGATAAAGCTCATCCCAAAATTGTTGATATAATTAAACAAATTCTGGAAGATGGTAAAATAAAAGATGCCAAAAACAATATTATCAAATTTAATAATATCATTATTATGACTACCAACAAAGGTTACAAAAAGCAAAATATTGGTTTTACCAACGAGGAACACGAATCAAATGAATTAACCGAGGTATTTTCTCCTTCGTTTATTAATCGAATCGATGAAATTATTTATTTTAAACCATTAGAAAAAGATGATATTATGACAATTATTAATAATGAAATAACCAAATTAAAGGAAAAATACTCTAATATCAGCATAAATATTGATAAAAATATTATCAATGAATTAATAACTAATGCAAAATATCAAGACTATGGCGCAAGTAATATCAATAAAATAATTCGCAATCATCTTGAAAATATTATTGTCGATGGCATTATTAATAACCAAAAGGAAGTGAATATTGATTCCATTTTTTCAAAGTAAGTGATATAATACTAACTGGTGATGAACTATGTATGAATCTTATCACAAGTTATGTTTAAAAGAATTAGATAATATCAAAGATCGACCTCGCTTATTATTACATAGTTGTTGTGCCCCATGTAGTTCATGGGTGATAACTTTCTTAACGAAATATTTTGATATTACAATCTTATACTATAATCCAAATATATCACCAATCGAAGAGTATGAAAAGCGTAAAAAAGAACAAATACGTCTTATTAATGAAATTGAACATGAAGGTATCATTGATATCATCGATTGCGACTATGATAATGATATATATGAATCCAAAATTAAAGGTTACGAAGATTGCCCTGAGCGCGGTGCCAGATGTACTATTTGCTTCAATTTAAGGTTAGAAAAAGCAGCTAAAGTAGCCGCTCTAAATGAATATGATTATTTTTGCTCGACCTTAACAGTAAGTCCATATAAAAATGCCCCATTAATTAATGAAATTGGTGAAGAATTAAGTAAAAAATATCGTGTTAAATGGTTATATTCTGATTTTAAAAAAAATAATGGATATAAAAATTCAATTGAATTATCTAAAAAATATAATTTATATAGACAAGATTATTGTGGTTGCATTTATTCACAAAGAAAAAATATTTTAGATTAAAAAAAGGAATTTTAAATTCCTTTTTTATTATTTCATTGTAAAATATTGAAATGCTTCATAGCCTAAGAATACACAAGATAATACAAAGAAGATGATCGCAATTGCCATAAAAAATTTATTATTAGCAAATCCTTTAGATCTTGTTAATTTCTTAACATCTTCTTCTACCTTTGGTTGCGCTTCGATAACAGCTGTGTCTTCACCAAATTCTCTTAATGATTCAACGCCATCTTGTGCAGCAGCTACAACTTTATCAGTATTTTCTTCACCAAGGGCCTTATTTAAATTACTTTCCGTAGATCCATCAAATATAGGTGTTGAAACAACTGGTTCAACCGCTGGAATTGGTTGAACTGGCGTTTGAACAGGCCCTACTTGTACAGGAGCTGGTTCTACAGTTGGTTCTGGAATTGCTACTGGTGTTGGCTCAACTGTTGGTAGTGGAGCTGGCTCCAAAACAGATTCTTCCTTAATTTCCTCTTTAGGAGATTCTGGAATTGGCTCAGCTACATGAATTGCTGC
>ONWZ01000116.1 GCA_900321645.1 uncultured Eubacteriales bacterium
GGATTAGGTTTATCACTTCAAGAAATTGATATGTTTACAATGATGTTTAATGACGAAGAAGAATTGAGAAATAGTTTATATAGTGAACATATTCTTGAAGGAAGATATTTTAATAATCCATTAACAGCCAGAATTTTAAGAAATGGTAAATATCATAAAGTTATGTATGATTTCTTGTATCAAAAAGATATTGAATATATTGCTGATCCTAAGAAAATAATTAATCGTATATTAAATAAATTTATTGATCAAGATTTTCGTTTTATAAAACAATTTGCTCATAATTATATTGAATTTTACGATTGTGGGACAACCGCAGCTGAGGTTAGAGTCTTTGCCGAAAATTCAATAATATATGGTAATATGGATAAGCATTTACAAGATCGCGATGAAAATGGTGATTTACCACTTATCCGAATGGCTAAATTATTAATTTATGAATATTATCAAACACCTAGTGGTAAAACAATCTATAAAGAAGAAATTAAATATCGTAATTTACATTCCATAATTGCTTTTATTAATAATTATGATAAAAAATATGGCTTGGAGGTAGATGATAAAGACAATCAAATGAATTTCTTTGATGAAATGCCACCAGTCATATCAAAAATTAGGAAAAAAGAAAAAAAGGATAAAATTGAAGGACAAATTAGTTTGTTCGAATAGAAAAACAGTAGGTAACTACTGTTTTTCTAATTTATCTAAAATATCTTTTAACACTAATTCATTTTTATTTTCTTTTGGGGTATAGAATTTAATATTCTTTATTTTATCCGGCAAGTATTGTTGCTTAACATAATCATTTTTATAATTATGAGGATATAAGTATCCATTATATGGACTTTTTAAATATGATGGAATATCGCCATAGTTTACCTTATCGGCAATTTCAATAGCTTTATCAATGGCTATAATGCCGCTATTTGATTTAGGGGATAGGGCTAATTCGATAACGATGGCTGATAAGGGAATTCTAGCTTCGGGAAGACCAACCATCAAAGCTCCTTCAATCGCAGCCATTACTTTAGGTCCCATACTTGGATTAGCTAAGCCAATATCTTCATAAGTAATAACAACTAATCTACGACAAGCAGATTCTAAATCACCACCCTCAAGCAATTTAGCAAGGTAAAAGATGGCTGCTTGAGGATCACTTCCACGAATTGATTTTTGAAGAGCACTTAGCATATCATAATAACCATCGCCATTTTTATCATGAAAGATATTTGGCTTATTAGCGATTGCAATTAATTTATCTTCCGTAATATGTTTATCACTGTTGGCATAATAAGCTACCTCAATCAAATTATAAACATATCTCAAATCATTTTTGCTGATTCCTTTTAAATATTCTTTTGCTTTCTTATCGATTTTTAAATCTGGTAAAACATTGCTTTTAACAACTCGATCAATGGCTTTATCAATATCATCACCATCTAATTCCTTTAATTCAAACATTTGACAACGACTTCTAATGGCTGGATTAATTGAGTGATATGGGTTAGCAGTCGTCATACCGATTAGCGTAATTAAACCAGATTCTAAAACCGGTAATAATAGATCTTGTTTATCTTTATTTAATCTGTGAATTTCATCCATTATTAAGACTAAACCATTATACATCTTAGCTTCTTCGACAACTGTATCAAAGTCTTTTTTATTATTGATTACCGCATTTAACATGCGATATCTAACATTTAATTCATTGACAATCGCCATTGCAATAGATGTCTTACCAATGCCGGGTTTACCATATAAAATCATTGAAAATAATTTTTTGTTTTTAACTAAATTGGTTAATATTTTATCTTTGCCAATTAAATGCTTTTGACCAATGACATCACTTAGTTTTTGTGGCCTCATCTTGATAGCTAACAATTCTTCCATGTTATCACCTAAATGTATTATATCAAATTTATTGATATTTTTAAACGTTTACAATAAAAAAATATGTGTTATAATGATAATAGAGGTGTGATATGAAAAAAAGAATTATATTATGTTTGTTAATAATAGCTTGTTTATTTATAACAGGATGTGAAAAGAAAGTAAAACATGCATTATCTGAAAAGCAAATAATTGAAATATTAGAAAAGGATAACACAAGTAGCAAAAAGTTAGTCAAAGATGTTATTTTTGCTACTGACAGCATTAATGTCGATAATATTAACGTACATGTTGTGGGTGAAGATGTCTATCTTGGAGACTATAAAAAATATATTCAAGGTGAAACTAGTACACTAATTACTGGTTATTATGATGAAAGGGGATTAACTTATTATTTATATCGTTTATCTACCAACCAAGAAGGTAAAAATACCATTTGGGAACTTGCCAAAAGCAAAGACGATAGTTTTGAAAATGTCGGTTGGATTGCTACATTTATTGAAAATCCTAGTGACTTATTAATGGTAGAATTCAATGAGGTCGAAGGGGTTAATGCTGACAATTATCAACGATATGGTATTTATACGATTGTTGATAAAGAACTAGTAAAAGTAAGATAAGATACGGAAGTATCTTTTTTCTTTTATTTATGATATAATTATAAAGAGAGTAGTGATAATATGTTAGATATTAAAACTTTTAAATTATCAGATAAAAATAAAGAAATATTAGAAAAGTATAATACATATTTAATTACTGTTAAATTTTTGAATATTGAATCAACCATCAATTCCTATATCTTAGATGCTTATAAATATTTAGAATATTTGGGTAAAGATTATGATAAAACTGATAATGATGATATATACAGATATTTAACTTATTTAGATAAAGAAAAATATAGTATTTACTCAGTAGTAAGAAAAATCTCTTCGATTAAGTCGTTTTATACATATTTAATAAATGAAGATATTTATAAAATTAATTTAGATATTGAAAGACCTAAATTTTATAAAAAACTACCTAAGGTATTAACAATAGATGAGGTAGATAAATTGCTGGATATTCCTTTGGATACGCCATTTGATTATCGTAATAAAGCAATGTTAGAGTTAATGTATGCAACCGGTTTACGAGTATCAGAACTAATTGATCTTACGCCATTAAATATCGACTTAGATAAACAAATTGTTAGATGTTATGGTAAAGGAAATAAAGAAAGAATTGTTCCAATGGGAAAAATAGCATGTAAATATTTAAAAATATATATGGAAGAATATCGTAGTTTATTTTTAAAAGGTTATATTTGTGATAATTTATTTTTAAATAATCATGGTAAAAAAATGACAAGACAAGGTTTTTTTAAGAATTTAAAGATAATCGCTAATAAACAAGGGATAACAGATGAGATAACTCCCCATATGTTAAGACACTCATTTGCAACGCATCTACTTAATAATGGAGCTGATTTAAGAAGTATTCAAATGATGCTAGGACACGAAAATATATCGACAACTGGAATATATACGAATGTTAGTACCGACAAAATAAAAGATAATTATGATTTATATTATCCAGAGGGATAGGAGAGGATATTATGATATTAAAGAAAGAAATATTTAGAGAATATGATATAAGGGGCATTTACAATGAAGAAATGGATGATGAAACAGCTTATCATATTGGGAGAGCTTATGGTACAAAATTAAAAGAAATTGGTAAAGATAGTTGCGTTTTAGGATATGATAATAGGCTATCTTCAGTAAATCTAGAGAATAGTTTAATTAAAGGTTTAGTAGATAGTGGAATCAAAGTATTAAGACTTGGTTTAGTAACAACTCCAATGTGTTATTTTGCCGCTAATTATTATAAAGTAGATGCCAGTATGATGATTACCGCCAGTCATAATCCTAAAGAATATAATGGCTTTAAATTCTCTTATAATGGCATTCACAATGCATATGGAGCTAGTGTTAAAGAAATATATAATATCATTGAAAAAAGCGCTTATGCGACTGGAACTGGTAGTATCCAAGAAGTTAATGTTCGTGAACCATATATCGATTTAGTAACTAGTAAACTTGATTTTGGAGATCGAAAAATAAAGGTTGTATATGATTGTGGTAATGGGACGACTTCCATTATTGCGGATGAAATATTTAAAAGATTAGGTATTGAAGCTATCGGTATTTGTAATACTTCCGATGGTAATTTCCCAATGCATCATCCTGATCCATGTATCTATAATAATTTACAAATGTTAAAAGACAAAGTATTAGAAACCCATGCTGACATTGGAATCGGTTATGATGGCGATGGTGACCGAGTAGGATTTATCGATAACTTAGGAAATATGATTGAAACTGATAAATATATGATTATTTTATGGCGCTATTTATATGATAAAGTCGATAAAAAAGAAGGTTTATTTGATGTTAAATGTACCAAAGCTTTGGAAGACGAAATGCAAAAATTAGGTATTAAACCAGTGGAATATAGAACCGGCAATTCATACACCCGTGCTGCTTCAGCCGAAGGTGATTATCCACTTAGTGGTGAATTATCAGGTCATGTATATTTTCGTGATAAATGGCCTGGATACGATGATGGCATCTATGCTGGTATGCGTTTAATAGAATTGCTTAGCCATATCAATAAACCATTAAATACACTTTTAGAAGGTATTAATAAATATTATTCTACGGAAGAAATAAAGGTCAGGGTAGATGATACTAAAAAATTTGATATTATCGATAAAATGAAAGAATATGCTCAAAATAAGGGCTATAAATTTATAACAATTGACGGA
>ONWZ01000102.1 GCA_900321645.1 uncultured Eubacteriales bacterium
AAAGATTTGACTCAAAGTATAAAAACATAGACTAGTAATAAAGGTAACAACAATAAGGGCAATGCTTAGAGCAGTTGGATAATAGATAGTTTTAATAAGAATAACACCAGCCAAGATTATAAATAACAAAGCAATTATTTTTAGTGATTTAACAATCTTTTTATTAAATGGATTATATCTATAAATAATTCTAAAAATATAATTTAGCATGAAGAGAATACCTAAACAGATAAAATAACATAAATAGAATAATGTTTTATAGAATAATGTTTTGGTATTAAAACTTTCTAAGCCAAAGATTTGCATTAAATCATATAAATACGGAATAATAAACAAACCAATGATTCCTAATCCTAAAATAATTTTAAATAAAATTTCAATAATTCTGGCCATTTTGCTTTGTGGCATAATTATCACCTCAAGTAAATAGTACGACTTTTTTTATTAAAAGTCAATATATTTTTATCGATTATCAATAAATTGTGTAAATTAATTAGCAATATATAGTGATTTATTGTATAATTAAAATGAAGGTGATGATTTATGAAAAAAGCGATTTTGGCAGAAGTGTTAATGCTTATTTGTACTTTAATACTAGGGGTATGTTTATTATTATGGGCTGATAAAGTTACAACTGTGATATCAATTCTTTTAGGTTGTATAGCTGTCTTTTATGGAATAGCTGCATTTATTAATTACTTGAGTAATCAAGATAAAATAATGGCTGATAGAATGCAATTTATTTTGGGAATAGTCGTATTAGTAATTGGCTTTATTTTAATATTTAAAGTTGATTTCTTAAAAGAGTTAGTGTCATTTATAATTGGTATATATATACTTTTATCAAGTATTATTAAGTTACGTGAATGCCTTAATTTGAAAAAAGAATTAAAAGTTAAAATGACGGGGGCTTTAGTTTTATCAATAATAGGAATTCTGATTGGTATAATGTGTATTGTTGGTAAATTTATTATTAGCGACATAATTGTTAAATATATTGGTATTATGTTAATAATCTATAGTGTGATTAGTTTTATACAATTAATTTTAGTTAAAAGGAGATAAAAGATGAAAAAGAAATTATGGATTGTTAGAATAATAATTATTCTATTATTTGCATTTGTCTTATTTTTTGTAACATTGCCACCAATTAATCTACATGATCCAGGATTTTATGCATATTTGCTTATGGTCTTTATTTGCTATATTGTAACTTCTGGTATTAATTTATTTGATGGCGAAAAGGTTATTAATAAAGTAAAAAGACTACCCAAAAATATGTTGATTATGGTAGTTATCGTAGGTGGTATCTTTGTTTTGATTATTCTTACGAATGTAATATGTAGTCCATTATTTAACGCTAAATCATGGGCTCATCGTATTGAAATAAAAGAGGATACTAGTTTTACTGAAGATATTGGGGAAGTTGATTTCAATAAAGTACCATTATTAGATAAAGATTCTAGTCAAAAACTAGGTGATCGGGTAATGGGCCAAATGAGTGAATTAGTTAGTCAGTACTATGTCTCTGATTTGTATACGCAAATAAACTATAATAATGAAATTGTTAGAGTTACTCCAATTGAATATAACGGTTTTATTAAATGGGTAAATAATATGCGTCACGGAACAAAAGGTTATATTAAGGTTAATTCAGTAACTGGTGCTAGTGAATTAGTTAAACTTGAAAAAGGTATGAAATATATGCCTAGTGCTTATTTATTTAAAGATTTGGATCGTGCTTTAAGATTTAGATATCCAACTTTGATTTTTGGTAAAGTAAGTTTTGAAATTGATAACGAAGGACATCCTTATTGGGTAGTACCAACAATTAAATATACGGGTGTTGGACTTAAGGAAGAAATTAATGGAATTGTATTGATGGATCCAATTACTGGTAAGACAAAGCGATATGGTGTAGATGAAGTCCCTACATGGGTTGATCAAGTATATTCTGCCAAGTTAATCATTGAGCAAATTGATGATTGGGGAATGTACAATAGAGGATTTTTAAATTCGATGTTTGGTCAAAATGGAGTTGTTCAAACAACTGAAGGATATAACTATTTAATTAAAGATGATGATGTTTATATGTATACTGGTATTACTTCAGTATCAACAGATGAATCAAATATAGGATTTGTTTTAACTAATTTAAGAACAAAAGAAACTAATTTCTATCAAGTACCAGGAGCTGAAGAATATTCAGCTATGGCTTCAGCTGAAGGTCAAGTACAACAAATGAAATATGTTTCCTCATTTCCACTTTTAATTAATTTAGCTGATAGGCCAACATATTTGTTAAGTTTAAAAGACAATGCCGGTCTTGTTAAAATGTATGCTTTTGTAGATGTAACTGACTATCAAAAAGTAGTAGTTACCGATAGTACGTTAGGAATTGAAGCAGCAGCTAATAATTATTTAAGTAATGCTAATTTAAATAATGGTAGCAACGCTAGCAAAATGAAAGTAATAACTATTCAAAAAATAACAAGTGTTGTTATTGATGGAAATACTTATTACTATATTATGGATGAGGAAGAAAAACAATATAAGGCATCGATTAAAGTAAGCAATAAATTACCATTTATTGGTGTTGGCGATAGAATTGAAATAAGTTATAATCGCGAAACAGCATTAACTGATATCGTTAAAATAAAATGAGGTAATTATGGAAAATTATAAAAAGGTAAATATATATGAGTATGTAAAAGACGGGTTAGAAAAGGGTACAATGATTCCTTTTCAGGCAGAAAAGTATACTCGAATTATTGCAAGACCTGGTATTCCAGGCGAAGAAATTATTTCATGGAGTGTCAATGAAAATGGAGAGCCAATTAAAGAGCGAGTGAGTCAAGTAAAAATTGATCCTGAAACTGGAAAACCAGGATGGGTTGTATCGAAAGCTACGGAAGATGGCACGATTATGATTGATGCCAATGGTCATGAAAATAGTTGGATTATTGGCGATAAAAAATTCAGTCAAAAATATCAAATTGACAATCCTGAACTTGGAATGTTTAAACCAATTGGTGGTGTGCAAACTTTTGTTGAAATTGATGAAAATATCACATTATTACAATGGGGCAGTGAAATGCAGATTGCTAAAGGTGGATATATCAATATTACTAATTTAGAAGATATGTATGGTATTTCGGCTAGAGATTTTAATGATACCTATAGGATCATTTCAAGTGATACAAAGAAAAAGTAAAAAAAACACTTGTTTAATAAAAAAAAGTGTGCTAATATATTATTAGTTTTTGAAAGGCGAAAGGTAGAAGTAGTAATAAACTAATTACTTAAAGAGAGAATACGGAAGGTGTGAGTATTTGGTATGTGTTTATGAACTTGTCTATTTAGCTGATATTATATCCGCAGCAATGCGTTAAAGTTTAGAGTGTATAACATAGTTATAAAATAAGGTGGTACCGCGATAATTCGTCCTTATATTTATAACTTTTTTTATTTAAGGAGGAAACACTATGTACAATTTTACAAAGATTGAAAAGAAATGGCAAAAATATTGGGAAGAAAATAAAACTTTTAAAGCAGTTAATGGAAGCGAGAAGAAGCCATATTATATTTTGGTTGAATTTCCCTATCCATCAGGAAGCGGGTTACATGTAGGACATGTCAGAAGCTATACAGCGCAAGATGCATTAGCGAGAGTTAAAAGAATGCAAGGCTACAATGTTTTATTTCCAATGGGATGGGATGCTTTTGGAGCCCCTGCAGAACAATATGCCATAAAGAATCATATTCATCCTAAAGAGGCAGTTAAAGAAAACATTAAAACATTTAAAAGTCAAATGTTATCTTTAGGATTTTCATTTGATTGGGATCGTGAATTTTCAACAACTGATCCAGATTATTATAAATGGACACAATGGCAATTTTTACAATTTTATAAACATGGAATGGCTTATAAAGCAAAGAAAGATGTTAACTGGTGTCCAACTTGTAAGAGCGTGTTGTCAAATGAAGATGCTGCCGGTGGAGTCTGTGAAAGATGTGGTTCTCAGGTAGTTCAAAAAGAGAAAAGCCAATGGATGCTTCGCATGAGTGATTATGCTGAAGATTTAATTAAAGGACTAGATGATACAAACTTTGCTGAAAGAGTAAAATTGGGTCAAATCAATTGGATTGGTAAATCTACTGGTGCTGAAGTTGATTTTACAGTGGCTGAAACTGGCGATAAACTTACGGTTTATACGACAAGATGTGATACTTTATTTGGTGTAACATTTATGGTTTTGGCACCTGAGCATCCAATGTTAGAAAAATTAAGTAAGATAATTACTAATATGGATGAAGTTAGAAAATATCAAGAATATGCAAAAACAAAAAGTGCCTTTGAAAGAACAGAAGTTAATAAAGATAAAACTGGTGTTAAATTAGAGGGTATTACGGTTAAGAATCCATTAAATGGTAAAGATGTAGCAGTATTTATATCTGATTATGTTATGATGGGCTATGGTACGGGAGCAATTATGGCAGTACCAGCTCATGACCAAAGAGACTATGAATTTGCTAAGAAGTATAATCTAGAAATCATTCCAGTTATTAAAGGTGGCGATATTTCAAAAGAAGCCTATACTGGTGATGGTGAGATGATTAATTCTGATTTCTTGAATGGTCTTACTAATAAAAAAGATTCCATTAAAAGAATGCTTGAATATTTAAAAGAACATAATTTAGGAAAAGAAAAAGTAAATTATCGTTTACAGGATTGGATTTTCTCAAGACAAAGATTTTGGGGTGAACCAATTCCAATGATATATTGTGAGAAGTGTG
>ONWZ01000101.1 GCA_900321645.1 uncultured Eubacteriales bacterium
AGTTTTGGATCTAAAAAAACTGATGGTTATGCAAGATGGGCTAGAAAAGGTGAAGTAAAAAAACAATTAAAAGTTGTTGATCCTAAAGCATACAATGCCGATGCTGCTGGAATTGTTGTCATCAATACTGGCGATAAAATATGGGTTGATGACGGCGAAGCACATAATATTGTTATTGGTGCTACTGGTAGTGGTAAAACACAAGCTGTCGTATTCCCAATGGTTCAATCATTGGCTAAAAAAGGCGAATCAATGATTATTACCGATCCAAAAGGTGAAATATATGAACAAACCGCCAATATGTTAAAAGAAAGAGGATATAATATAGTCGTTCTTAATTTCCGTAGTCCTCAAAATGGTAATGCTTGGAATCCAATGGCACTACCATATCAATTGTATAAAGAAGGTAATTCTGATAAGGCTATTGAATTACTAGATGACTTAGCTTTAAATATCTTATATGAAGAAAAAAATGGTAATGCAGATCCTTTCTGGGAAAAATCAGCAGCCGATTATTTTACAGGCTTAGCTTTAGGTTTATTCGAAGATGCTCCTGAAGAACAAATCAACCTTAACAGTATGAACCTTATGTCAAGCTTAGGTGAAGAAAGATTTGGTGGACCAAATAATAATTATATTAAAGAATATTTTAATTCTAAGGACCCATCAAGACCTGCTTATGTTAATGCTTCAGGAACTGTTTTTTCAGCCGAAGATACTAAGCAAGGCGTCTTATCAACATTTAAACAAAAGGTAAAATTGTTCTCATCACGTGATAATTTATCAGAAATGTTATCTTATAGTGATTTTGATATGAAAGAAATCGGTCGTCAAAGAACTGCTGTTTTCATGGTCGTTCAAGATGAAAAGAAAACCCTTCATCCACTAGCAACAATTTTTATTAAACAAGTATATGAAACATTGATTGATGTTGCTCAAGAATCTGGTGGTAAACTACCATTTAGAACAAACTTCATTCTTGATGAATTTGCTAATATGCCACCACTTAAAGATGTTACAACGATGGTTACCGCTGCTCGTTCAAGATTAATTAGATTTACTTTTATTATTCAGAACTATGCCCAATTAACGCAAGTTTATGGTAAAGAAAATGCTGAAACAATCAAAGGTAACTGTAACATTATGTACTTAATCAGTAGCGAATTATCAGCTCTTGAAGAAATAAGTAAACTATGTGGTGAAAAGAAATCAGGCGAAAAAGATAAAACCGCTTCAACACCATTAGTCACAGTCAGTGATTTACAAAGATTGCAACAATACGAATGTATATCTTTGAGATTAAGAACAATGCCGTTTAAAACAAAACTAATTCCTAACTGGAAGATGGATTGGGGCAGAAAATATGAAAATGCTACATATCCAACTAGAGAAAAGAGAGAAGTAGCATTATTTGATATTCGTGAATATGTTAAAGAAATGAAAAAGAAAAAAATGGCTGAAATGATGAAGAACACTGAAGAAGAAAATGGCAGTGCGGGTATCCCAATGGGTATGAATCCAATGTTTGGAGCTAATCCATTTGCCATGAATAATCCATTTGCCACACCAAGAATGGCCCCAAGTGAAGATTCAAGTTTCAATGTTGATGATTTAGTAAAAAGAATAGATGCTAAAATTGCTGAATTAGAGGAAGAAGAACGCAAAGAAAAAGAAGAGGAGGAGCGCAAACAAGCTATGGCACGTGGACACGTTGCTCCAGCCGCTATTCCTGCTAAAGAGACACCAGTGACAGAAGCACCAGCTAATGATGTCGTTAATAAAACCGATTTAAATCAAACTACGCAGTATGATGATGCGACCGATGATGATAATTTCTTTGATGATTTCTTCTCAGATGAATAGGTGATGCTATGGAAATACAAAATTATTTGACTACTGCCAAAGGTAAAATTAATAATAAACCAGTAAAGACTTTTATCCTAGCTATTTTAGCGGGAGTCTTTATTGCCTTAGCAGCTGTATTATCAGTTGTGGCCTCTGTATCGATGCATGGTTATAGTGCGGCTAAACTAATGGGAGCAATCGTTTTTCCAATTGGTTTAATGCTGGTCATATTGATGAAAACAGAACTATTTACCGGTAATTCATTACTCGTAATCCCATTATTAAAAAAAGATATTAAACTTAAACAATTACTTAAGAATTGGTTCATCGTATACTTAGGTAATTTAGTGGGATCATTGGTTATTGCTCTAATGATAAGTAATACTCCACTTAAAGACATTGTTGCTAATTCATTTATTAAAATAACCAATACTAAAATATCATTAAGTTTTTTATCAAGTATTATTCTTGGTATCCTTTGTAACTTTTTAGTATGCTTAGCAGTATTCTTATCATCAAATACTAAAACAATTGGCGAAAAAATAATTGTTATTTTCTTACCAATCTTCACTTTTGTCGCTTTATCATTTGAACATAGTGTCGCTAATATGGCTTATTTGTCGTTAGGATACTTATTTGATAATTCGATTAGTATTGGTAAAATTCTGTTAAACAATTTACTACCGGTAACAATTGGTAATATTATTGGTGGTTCATTATTAGGAATAATCATTTACTATTTAAGGAAAGAGTAATCTTTCTTTTTTTATGCGTTCTAACTTATTCATATTTCCGCTTGTTAATAAAATATAATAGGTGATAATATGAATGAAATAAGTATTTATGAAGTATTAAAATTAAATGCCCCCATCATTATCGACATTAGGGACAATTATAGTTATAATATGGGACATATTAAAAATGCTCTCAATATTCCTTATTATAGTTTATTATCAAATTATTCACTGTATTTAAACAAAAAAGATAAATACTATCTATATTGTGATTATGGAAAACAAAGTAATGAAATAAGTAACCGTTTAAATTTATTTGGTTATAATACTTATTATATTAAAGAAGGTTATTTATACTTTAAAAATCATTTTAAATAAGTTATAATATAAGTAGGTGATAATATGTTAGATTATATCGTAATTGGATTACTAGTCATTATAATTATTTTAATTATAATTTTATTACTTCGTGGTAATCATAGCTTATTTGAGAGAATTGGTAAGGTCGAAACGACAACCATTAAAGAATTATCAGATTTTCGGAATGATTTATCAAAAAGTATGGCCGATGACTTTGATAAATTGGAAGAAAAAGTCGATAAACGTTTAATCTATATCAATGATAAAGTTAATGAACGACTAGATGATAATTTTGCTAAGACAAATAAAACCTTTACAAACGTCTTAGAAAGATTATCAAAGATTGATGAAGCTCAAAAGAAAATTGATAGTTTATCTGGCGATATTGTTTCATTGCAAAGTATCTTAACCGATAAAAAGAGTAGAGGTATCTTTGGCGAAGTAAATCTTAAGCATATTTTAGTAAGTGTTTTTGGAGAAAAGAACGAAAAGATATATCATTTACAATATACCCTTCCTAATACTACCATTGCTGATGCTGTTATCTTTACACCTGAACCATTAGGCACAGTGTGTATCGATTCCAAATTTCCCCTTGAAAATTATCGCTTAATGGTCGACAAATCATTAACTCAAACTGAAAGAACAATGTACGAGAAGGCTTTTAAAGCTGATGTAAAAAAACATATTGATGCCATCAGTAGTAAATATATTATTCCTGGTGTAACTTCAAATCAGGCTATTATGTTCTTACCAGCTGAAGCAATTTTTGCCGAAATCAATGCTTACCATAATGATTTAGTGGAATATGCGTATAAACACAATGTGTGGTTAACATCTCCGACTACTTTGATATCATCATTGACAACAATCCAAGTATTACTTAAAAATATGGAACGCGATAAATATGCCAAAGTTGTTCATGATGAATTAACTAAATTAGGTATTGAATTCTCTAGGTATAAAGAACGTTGGGATAAATTAGCTAGAAGCATTGAAAGTGTTAATAAAGATGTCGAAAATCTAAATATTACTTCTGATAAAATAACTAAGAAATTTGAATCTATCAGTGATGTTAAATTAGACGATGGTAAATACTTACAATAATAAAAGATATGTCTTATGAATACACTATTATAGGTGATATTCATGAGCCGTATCTTTTTCTTTTTATTTGGCTTTGGCTTAATGACTATTGGCTTCGTATATATAATCCTATATTTAAATTTACTGACAATTGGGTATAATATTTCCTATTATGTTAATTTTATTATCAGGAGAATAGAATGCTATTTTTCATTAATTGGTCTCATTATAATGAATTTAGCTATATACCTAAAAGGAGATAAAACATATGGATTATGTCTATGATATTGTCTTAAATTTTCAAGATAAATACTATGAATTTTATGAATGGTTAAGGGAAGATAAAATTATCAATGTTAAAAAGATTCCCATCTATAAAATAACCAATCAAGAATATTTATCATTTAAATATAATGATATAAGTATTGACACTAAAACGTTATCTAAACAAAGTAGAATGTTTTTAGTTACGAATGGTGTAGAAGTAATGGGGTTGTTAATTGATACTAATGGCAAGATAATTAAACGTAGTAGTCTAATTTTTGAAGAATCAGATGATATCTTGAATGATTGCGATGCCATAAAAAAAAGTTATATTAAATACCATCTAAATCATATACATAAACCTAAATTAATAAGTAGAATAACTGAAAATAAAAGCCACTATATCAATAATTATTTAAAAAATATAAATAAAGAAAAAGATGAATACTTTCTAAAATATCTCTATTATGACATTTATAATCTTGAATTAGATGATATTGATAAGATATATAATGATCTTATCAATATGTCTAAGAAAAATATTCCTAAAATGTATTATCATCTTAAAAAAGTAAATCTTGAATTAAAAAAACAGTAAAAAGATCTTTCACCTGAAAGATCTTTTAATATTACTTATATTGATTAGTGTATTTTTGATATTCTTCTTTTAATTTAGTATCGGTAAACTCTAATTCAGCTTCAGTACGCATATTAATTAATGCTTTGTAATATAAATTACTGTCACTATCTTTCTTTTCTTTAGCAAGAATATCAATGATATCATCTTTGACATCTTTAAGCTTTGGTTTATCTTTTTGTGCCTTCTTATAAACAATGTGGTATCCATATGAAGTAAGAACTGGACTCTTACTATAAGTATTAACTTTTAAATCCTTACATTCTTTTAAGTAAGCACTCTCAAGTGAAGCATTAAAGGCATTATAACCTAAATCTTCAGTAATGATTTGATCTTTATATTTCTTAACAACATCATCCCAACTAGTACCCTTATCTAATTCAGCAATGATTTCTTTAGCTAATTTCTTGGCTTCTTCATCACTTAATCCATCTTCATCATCATCACCTTTGATACTAACTAAGATATGTTTAGAATCAACATCTCCGAATACTTCTTTGTCATAGTATTTTTCAATTTCATTATCTGTTACTAGACTAATAGCATAGTCTTCATAATATTTATTCTTACGATAATCTAACATTAAATTATCAAGAAAATCTTGTTCACTACTAAAACCATATTGACTTAAGAAAGCTTCTTTAGTCATATTATAATTCTTTTCATAAGCTGTGTAATAGTTTTCGGCGGTACTCTTTATTTCATTTGTCATTTCATCATTAGTTGGATATTTTTCAGTAAGAATAAGATCATCTACTTTATTAAGGAAAACATTAACTGAATAGTATTTCTTCATATCTGTATATAAATCATCAGCTGTTATAGTCTTTCCTTTTAATGTCGCAATTGGTTGGGTACCATCTTTTAATGTTGCAATACGATCAGGCCAGAAAATGCATCTAAATATTAATGTTGCTAGTAAGAAACCAACGATAAATAAAATAATTGGCCATCTATTATCATCAATCTTTTTTAAGAAAGCATCAAACTTAGCTGTATCGAATTTTTTCTTTTCTTTCTTTGGTTTAACAATAACTTCTTTTTCTTCTTTTTTTATTTCCTTTTTATTTTCTTCTTTTTTGATAACTTCTTTTTTCTTTTTTTCATTCAAAGAATTTTTCTTTTGTGTCTTTTTAGCATCTTTTGCCATACAAATTCTCCTCCTTAAACACAATATATATCATAGCAAATTTTAAAAAAAAATACAATACCTTTATATAAACACTCACATTTTTAGAATATAACCATAAAATAATGTGAAAGATAGAAAAGGAGGAATGTATATGTTAAATTGTGGATCTTCATCTGCTATCGTATTAGTTTTATTCATTTTATTAATAATCATACTTGGAGCATGGATATAATCAAATATTAAGGGGGTATATCATGAATTCATGTAATAATACTTGTCATCAAACTGGTGGCAATGGATTTTTAATCGTATTAGTTATTTATATCTTATTAGCTATTCTTTTAGGTAATAGATATTAATACTAAAAAAATTACTCACTATTGAGTAATTTTTTCATATACATCTTTAACGTCCAATTCATAATTCTTCCTATATTTAGGAATAATATGTAAATGGAAATGTTTAATTTCTTGAACAAATCCATTATTTTGAATTAAGGTATATCCAGGAGCATCCAATTTCTCATTTACTAGTTTAGCAATATCTCTTGCCTTATCCATTAAATGATTCAATGTTTCCTTATTAATTGTTGTAATATCTAAAGTATGCTCTTTAGGAATAATTAAGGTATGACCTGGAGCATATGGATTAATATCCAAAAAGGCCATAATCATATCATCTTCATAAATCTTATATGATGGAATTTCACCATTCACAATTTTACAAAAAATACAATCCATTCTATCACCAAATCAATTATACCAAAAAAGAAGTGTAAACAAAACAAAAATCTTGCAATTTATATAAGAAAATGATATTATTATTATATAAATAGGAAGAGTGAAAACATGGATAAAAAGAGTCGAGATATATTTTATGGTGTTGTGCTCGTAGCTACCTTAATCGTAGCCATAATTGGTACTTCAATGGCGTACTTTACATATTTTGCAAGTAGCGATGATGATTCCATTAAGGCGCATGCGGCAGCCATTGTTAATATTGAATATAGCGATGGTAATCAAGTAACTGCTCAAGCTGACAAATTAATCCCTGCATCATTGGATGTTGTCAAAAAAGTATACGAAAAGAATATTGCCACTCTTGGCTTAGATGCTCCAACTCAAAATGCATGTATCGATTCAAATGACAAACAAGTATGTAGTGTTTATCGTTTTAGTGTCCATAGTGATGTTGATAGTGAAATGTATGCTTTGCTTAATAATGAAAAGAATGAATTTACTTATTTAGCCTATGCTGTTAAAGATGTCACTAATAATAAATGGTTAAAAATGAATCCTAACAATAATAGTGATGAACAATTCATCAAGATGACTAAATGTAGTAATGAAAATACTAAAACAAATGATGATTGTTATAAAACAAGTGATGGTAAAAAAATATATAGTACAAACCCTCAAGCTAATAACTCTATCTTTGGTTATGATGCTAGTGGAAAACCTCAAAAACAAGTTATCTCTACAACTGACCATGTTTATGATTTAGTATTATTTATTTACGAGAATAATAAAGAGCAAAATGTCGATCAAAAGAAAAATTATTTAGGCACGATCAATGTCGAAGTTACCAATGATATTGACGCTTTTATTGCTGGAAATAGATAACTAATTAAAAGCAAATACCTTGCTTTTTTAGCCATATATTGTATAATTATAATAGGTGATAATGATGATAGAAAGTAGCAACGAAAAAAAACGACTTTTTTATATGATTGTTTTAATCTTAACTCTTATTACAATGATAATTGGAGCTACTTTAGCATACCTAAAACTTGTTGGTAGTCAAAAAGAAGAAGGTACGGTTTTATATACCGGAACAGTTAAAATTAACTATATTGATGGTAAATATGTCGATGATTCTGAATTATTACCTTTGGCTGGTGTCGATTATAATACAACTAAAAATGTTTATCGTAATAACTTTGCAATTGAGAGTACTGGTACTTTGGCTCAAACAATTGCTATCGATATGGAAATCAAGAAAAATGAATTTAAAGAAAATTCTTTAAAATATGTTATCTATAGTGAGAATAAGAATCAATTAGCAACTGGTTACTTACCAAAATCAGGAACCGTTAATTTAGCTAGTAATATATTCTTAGGCCACGATGAAACAGCTCACTATACCCTTATTATTTGGTGGGTAAGCACTGGAGCTAATCAAAATGATGAAATTGGTAGTACTATTTCTGGACGTATAACAGCTACCGCAAAACAAATGAAATACTAAAAGGAGATGATATAGATGAATAAATTGCCAGTCAAGCAAACATACATATTATTAGTGGCTATTTTTGGCATTGTTGCACTTTCAATTTATTCAACCTATGCCATATTTACTTTAGAAAGTAGTACCGGTAATATCGTTACCATTAGGACACCTGAAAATTTAGAAATATCAGCTAGTTCCTTTGAATATAAACAAATTGATATTCCTAAGAATTCATATATTACTACGGATGTTGATATTTATAATAATTATGATTATGAAATATGCTATAGCATTTGGTATAAAGCTTTAAGCAATAATATTAAGATATATGAAAATACGAGTGACAATCTAACAACTAGTGGCATGATTGCCCCAGTAACTGGGACAAGAGTAAAATTATTGATAATCAATGATAATGATACTGCTGCTAAAGTAAATATCGGCCTTGCTTCTGCTAAAAATGAAGAAACTTGTACCTTAAATATTTCAAGTGACAAATCACAAATAACTATGGCAATTAATGCTAAATCATTAACTGGTACATTAGCTAAAGATACTAATCCAGCTAATATTGAACAAGGTTACTTAACATATAAAGATAACACCAATGAAATTAATTTATCAGATGAAAAAACATATTATGTGGCTACCGAATTTACTTATCAAGATGAATTATTTACTTTAAAGGAACCTAAAAAATTAGAACTAAAAGACTTAACTAATTATAATAATTATTATCTATGTGAAAATGAAGATAAATGTGAATTTTTATATCATATAACAGAACTTGGTGATAAAACAATTACTAAATATGATATCTTATTAGGCTATCTTGGTGGAGAAAATGGGCTAAGAAAAGTAAATAATGATTATTACTATTATGGTGATAATCCTAATAACTTTATCTATTATAATTGTACTAATGAATTAGATACAAAAACCTGTGAATTATGGCGTATCGTTGGTTTCCATTATGATGATAAAACCAATAAATATGTAACTAAAATAGTTCGCAACGATTATTTAGATACCCATCTATTTGATGACAGTAAGAATGTATGGCCTAATTCAAGTATTAGTAAATATTTAAATGAAGAATATAAATTAAAACAAAGTATGCATGAAGAAAACATCTTTAGAGAAGAAAATATTACATCTTTAGATACTAACTTAAATAGTATTCCATTACTTGAAACTGAAAATAAAGCCTATGTTACATTATTAAATGTATCAGATTACTTATATGCTTCATCTTGTCAAAAAACAAAGATAAATGAGTATGATACTACTTGTTTAAAAAATAACTGGTTAAATAAAAACAAGACTGAATGGACCATGACTACTAAATATGAATTACCAACTACTGATCCTGAAACCAATGAAGAAATAATTCCTGATAATAATACGGTATATGCTATTGGCAATGAAATAAAAGAAACTAATATTGATGAAAAATTAAATATTAGACCAGTTATCTATTTAAAATCAAGAACACTATTAACAAATGGTAATGGTACTCTTGATAATCCATATGTCATAAGATAAATTCTACAAATGTAGAATTTTTTCTTTTATTAAGGCCTTTTTTTATGATATGATATAGGTAGGTGATATCTATGAAAAAAGTAATCTTAGTCGATGGTAATAATTTAATGTTTCGTAGCTTTTATGCAACTTTATATTCTGGAAGTATGATGACTAACAAAGAAGGATTTCCTACAAATGCTTTATATGGCTTTGTCAATATGATGCATAAAATAATTGATGAAGAAAAACCAGAATATATTATGGTTGCTTTTGATATTGGTAAAACATTCCGTCATGAAAAATATGACTACTATAAAGGAAAAAGAGATGAAACACCAGATGATTTAAAGAAACAATTCCCAGTTGCTAAGAAAATCCTTAATGCCATGGGCATTAAATATTTTGAACTTGCTGGCTATGAAGCCGATGATATCATTGGTACATTTGCTAAAAAAGTTGATGAAAATGATGACTTTATTGCCACCATTGTAAGTAGTGATAAAGACTTATTACAATTAATTAGCGATGATGTTACTGTAAAACTATTAAAACCAAAAGATTATATCAGAATGAATAAGCAAGTCTTCTTTGATACTTATGGCCTTGAACCAATTAAAATGATTGATTTAAAATCTCTTATGGGTGATGCTTCAGATAATATCCCAGGCGTCAAAGGAATCGGTGAAAAAACTGCTCTTAAATTACTTCAAGAATATGGCTCATTAGATGGTGTTTATCAAAATCTAGATCAAATAAAAGGAGCCACGCACGATAAATTAGCCCTAGATAAAGATAATGCTTATATGTCATATGATATCGCTACCATCTATAAAGAAGTACCAATCGATACTGATTTTAATCATATTAAATATACCGGTGAATTAACCGATGAATTAATCGATATTTATAATGACTTAGATTTTCATTCATTCTTAAGAAATGCTCCCAAAAAAGAAACTAAAGCGATTAATTATGAAATAGTAACTGATATTGATAATTTAGAATTAACTAGTCCTGTTGCTATTAATCTAGAACTAGATAATGATAATTATCATAATGCTAATATCGTAGGCTTAAGTATTTATAATGAAGATAAACATTTATATATAAAAGGTGAAGATTTAAAGCATACTAATTTCTTAAAAGAAATAAAAATATATACCTATAATTATAAGAAAGTATATTCTAGTTTCAAAAGAAGAAACATGTATATCCCTGAATGTATTATGGATACCATGCTAGCGGGTTATTTACTAAATTACCCCGTTAAAGATGATCCAGCATATTTAGCTAATAATCTAAATTATGAAATACCTTTATATGATAAGAAAGTAACAGTGAGTAGTGATGAATACATTAAAAGAAGTATTAATGTATCAGCCTTTATCTATCA
>ONWZ01000100.1 GCA_900321645.1 uncultured Eubacteriales bacterium
CTCTGATGTAATTATTGCTAATAGATTAGAAGAGCCACTTGCTAAGGTTAAAGATAAAGTATACACTAGAGATTTATATAGTAGAGATTAAAGAAGATTATATCTTCTTTTTTTATTAACTATATGTATAACTATTGGTAATAATTGATTTATATTTGGTAATAATTTATACATTAAAAGTAAAATGCTATATTTTCTCCAATGTTATTAATGAGGAGGTAAATATGAATTATTATAATAAAATTAAAAATGAATTAATCGATAACGAGATCTATAAAAGAGTAAAAGATTATAGTAAAAATAGATATGAACTAGAAAGATACTATAACGTAGGTAAATTACTGGTTGAAGCACAGGGTAATGAAACAAGGGCTAAATATGGGGATGAATTAATTAAGGAATATTCACGGAAATTAATGTTAGAAATAGATAAAAAATATAGTTATAGAAATTTAATGCATATGAGGAAATATTATTTATTATTTAAAAACGAAAAACTGAACGCACTGCGTTCACAATTAACTTGGACACATTATAGAGAACTCTTAACTATAAATAATACCTATAAAATAATATATTATATAAACTTATGCAAACATAATAATTTGTCATATAGGGAACTACATAACAAAATAAAATCAAATGAATATGAACGTTTAGGTAACAATGCAAAAACTAAGATAATTGAAAGCAATGAGCATAATATTTCTGATTTCATTAAACACCCAATATTAATTAAAAACAAATGTAATTATACAAGTATAAGTGAAAAAGCATTAAAACAATTAATATTGGAGGATATTCCTAACTTTATGAAAGAACTGGGCGAAGGTTATGCTTTTATTGATAGTGAATATAAAATTAAATTAGGTGATAGATATAATTATATTGATATTTTATTATTTAATATTAAATTTAATTGTTATGTCGTCGTAGAATTAAAGGCTACTGAACTAAAGAAAGAACATGAAGGACAAATCAAATTATATATGAATTATATCGATGAAAATATTAAGAATATTTATCAAAATAAAACAGTTGGTATAATCATTTGTAAATATAATAATCAGTTTGTCGTTAAATACTGTTCTAATCAAAGAGTATATAGTACAACTTATGAGTTAGTATAATATATTATTATTTAAATATATAATAGTAAGAGGTAGTATGACTAAGTTAATGATATATATAAGCTTAATTATATTTATTGCATTCATGATCTTTTATGTAGCATTTGGTTTATTTTATTTGATTCTACATGATAAAAAGTGACTATTCGTCACTTTTATTTATGATTGCTTTAATTTTATTCTTAGCTGCCTCTAAGCTATCATAATCTGGTTGCATAACATACAAGTATTGGCCTGGATAGGAGTAGGTATATCCGCCATCATCATAACCATTTACTTGAATTGATTCAACTTCCCAGTTTAGGTTTTTCTTTACTTGTAAATTTATAAAACCATTAATTAATTTTTTATCAATATTGGTTTGGAAACTGTTTTCTAATGTGTTTAATAAGCTTAAGTAAGTGTTAATGTCATTTGATTCGGTTACTTTCTTAATAATCGCTTCGATGACTTGCTGCTGGTTTTGACCACGATGACGATCACCTTCCATATATACATATCTTTCTCTTGAATAAGCTAAGGCTTCTGTTCCGTTTAAATGATTCCAACCATATTTAATATATACTTTTTTATTAGCATTTGGAGTAAATGCAGTATCTGAATAAATGTCAATTCCGCCAATGGCATCTACTAATTTGATTAGGGAATTAAAGTTAACTCTAATGTAGTAATCAATATCAGTGTTATATAAGTCTTCTAATGTTTGCATAGACATATCAATACCATATACACCAGCATGAGTTAATTTATCTTTATTACCGGTAGTTCCGTGTAATTGTACATAGTAATCTCTTGGCGTATTTGTAAGTAGTATTTTATGATTTTGCATATCAATCGTGGCAACAATATTGACATCACTTCTTGAGACAGTACTAATTTCGCCATAAGTATCAATACCACTAATATAGATATTAAAGTTACCTAATTTTTTAATTTCTTTTTCTAATTCTTTCTTTTCTTTGATGCTTTTTATTTGTAGGGTATCTAATACTTTTGTTTTTTCCTTGAAATCTTTAGTTGTTTCATCGATAATATCAATATAGTTTTCATTGATTAAGATAGCTTGTACTTTTCTTTCTAATAGATTAGTTACTAATTCTAAAATTGATTCATATTCTTCATTATATATTTTATTATTTTCATTTAATTCTTCTAATGCTAGGGCATAATTCTTATCTAATTCATTATTATAAATACCAATATTAGTTAAATCAGATAATTCCTTATATGATGATTCTTTTAAGATAACTATGGAGTAATTACTAGTTTCATATTCGACATTCGTTATCTTATTAAAGAAACTATCTGCTTTATAATAAACAAAAATCATTGCTGCATTAATAAGTAATAAGATTATTGATAAAACGATACCTAAAATTCTTAAGAATTTCTTTTTTCTAGTTATTAAGATAAATATTAATAATAAAGTAATAATATAAAAAGCAATTATAATATAAAGAATGTTATTAGGTATAATTGTCGCATTAAATGCAAATATTATACTTATGATACTTAATATAAGGATGAATATATAATAAATTAATCTTTTCATGTTTCACCTCAATAATATAATTTTATAATAAATAGCGATATTTGTAAATAAATGGGGGCATATTTTACAAATAATTTGAAAGGAGTTTATGATGTTAATTATAGTTTTATTAATAATACTTTTATTACTAATATTATTTTTATATTGCTCTTTAATATTAGCAAAATATGCTGATCAAGAGTTAGAGGAAATAGATTTAGAATATAAGGAGACTTAGTCTCTTTTTTTGTTAACTAGTAGTATCATTCTTGGTAATATTTGATGATATTTTGGTAATAATTTTGAAATTAAAAGTAAAATTAAGTAATTTTGACAATATCACTAGTGAGAGGGTGAAAGAATGAATTATTACAATGAAATAAAAAAAGAACTAATTGATAATGAAGTATACAAGAAAGTAAAAGACTATAGTAAAAATAGATATGAATTAGAGAGATATTATAATGTTGGGAAGCTACTAGTTGAAGCTCAGGGTGGTGAAGCAAGGGCTAAATATGGAGATGGACTAATTAGGGAATATGCTAGAAGATTAACACTTGAACTTGGTAAAGGATATTCGACAAGAACATTAAAATATATGCGTAGATTTTATTTGCTTCAAAAAGGGCAGGCAATGCCTGCCCAATTGTCATGGAGCCATTATGTAGAATTGTTATCTTTAAAAGATTTAAATGCAATTAATTATTACATTAAAATATCTATAAAACATAATTTGACGTATCGTCAACTACATGAGCATATTAAAAATAATGAGTATGGTAGATTAGATTCTAATACTATAAATAAAATGATTACTGATAAAAAAACGTCTATCAGTGATTTTATCAAACAACCGATAGTAATTAAAAATAAATACCATAATATAGATATAAGCGAGAAGATATTAAAACAATTGATAATGGAAGATCTTAGTAGTTTTATGAAAGAACTTGGCGAAGGTTTTAGTTTTATTGATAGTGAATATAAAATTAAATTGGGTGATAGATATAATTATATTGATTTATTATTATTTAATTATAAATATAATGCATTTGCTGTTATCGAATTAAAAGTTACAGAACTTAGAAAAGAACATATTGGTCAAATTCAAGTTTATATGAATTATGTAGACGAAAATATTAAGAGTATTAGTCATGATAAAACTATTGGGATTATTATTGCAAAATATGGAAATGAATTTGTAATGAGATATTGTTCTGATAAGCGAATATTTAATACGACTTTTATGTTAGTATGATATAATATTATTGATGTGGAGTTATAAGTATGAAAGAAGAAATTGTAAATAAAAGAATGAGTGAATTATTACTCAATGATGATTTTAATTTAAGTA
The DNA here is from genome assembly GCA_900321645.1 of uncultured Eubacteriales bacterium. Lineage (GTDB taxonomy): Bacteria > Bacillota_I > Bacilli_A > RF39 > UBA660 > RUG705. Next base: position 4,016 of record ONWZ01000100.1, read on the forward strand.
TTGGATATTTGTGTAAATTACATAAAAATTTATTTAAAAATGTCTATGTTGACTGTGGTATAATTAGAAGTTATAACGTTAGAAAAAGAGAAATGTCATTAAATGGTGAGACTATTGATTATGCCGATAATCATGGCATTATAACACTTTTAAATATGATTTTTGATCGTGAAAAAGTAATTAATTATAAATCATTAAATGAGGAAGAAATAGTTGAAAAGATAGCAAATTTTTGTGCCAAGATTTGGCTTGTTCATCCATTTAATGAAGTAATACAAGATTAGTAGCTTTATATACCCAAAAGTATTTAAATACTCTAGGATTTAATGTTAATAATAATTACTTTAAAGATAATGCTTTATATTTTAGAGGGGCGTTAGTAAGAGCTAATTATTATAATTATGATTTAGGAGTTGAAGCTGATTTATCTTGTTTAATTAAATTCTTTAAGAAACTGTTAATTAATCATAACATAGTCTTAGAGGATAGTGATTTTTATGTATGGGAGTTATTTTCTAAGCAAGAAGAAAGTAATAAAAAAAGATAATAATCTTTTTTGTAAAATATGATAAAAAACTTTAAAAAAATGAAATATATGTTATAATATAAAATAGAGGTGCAGACAATGGAAGAAATAGATTTAAAAGAGTTGTTTGAGTTTTTTAAAGGAAAGTTAGGAACACTAGCAATTATTACAATTGCAGTATGTTTAATTGGCTGTGTATATGGATTATTTATTCAAAAACCAATGTATCGATCATATACGACTGTTATTCTTGGTAGTAATGAATCAGCTAGTTCGGCTGGTATTACCCAAAGTGATGTCAATTTGAATAAGACACTAGTTGATACTTATGCCGAGATAGTTAAATCACGTAGAGTATTAGATCAAGTTATTAGTGAATTAAGACTAGATCTTACTTATGAAGAACTACACGAAAAAATTAACGTTACAGCTCTAAACAACACTGAAATTATTAAAATATCAGTTAATGACAGGGATGCAATTAAAGCTAAGAACATTGCTAATGTTACCGCTAATTATTTTGCTTCTGAAGTAGTTGACTTGTATAATTTAAATAATGTTAATATTTTGGATAAAGCAACGGAATCTGATAAACCATATAATATCAATGTTACTAAACAAGTATTATTATATTTTATTGGTGGATTAATTATTGGTGCTGGTGTATTATTTATTATCTTCTATTTTGATAGAACAATTAAGTCAGTTGAACAAGTAGAGCAAAAGATTAAATTACCAATACTAGGTAGTGTTCAAGAAATGACTAATAAGGGGGATAAGTAATTATGAAAGATGAATTAGTTATATTTACTAGACCTAAATCAAATATTAGTGAAGATATTAGAACAATAAGAACTAATTTACAATTTACATCAGCTGAAGAATCTAAAGTATTATTAGTAACTAGTTCTGTTCCTGGTGAAGGAAAAAGCTTTATCAGTAGTAACTTAGCGGCTGCTTTTGCACAGACTGGTGAACCTACATTACTTATTGATAGTGATTTACGTTTAGGAAGAGTTCATAAGATATTTGGTGTATCTAATAAAATAGGATTATCTAATTTATTAGTTGACGGTGACAATGTCGATTATGCTGCTTACGTTAAGAAAACAGATATTCCTGATTTGTATGTTATTCCACGTGGCACGGTTCCACCTAATCCTAGTGAATTATTAAATTCAACGAACGCTAAAAGAGCCGTTGAATTCTTAAGAGGAAATTTCCAACATATTATCTTTGATGGTGTACCTATTAATGGTTTACCTGATTCCTTAATCGTGGCTGGTTTAGTAGATCGTGTAATTATCGTTTCTTCCGCTAATTATACCAAGATTGATGAATTAGAAGATACCAAAAAAGCCTTAGAAAAAATCGATGCTAATATCGCCGGCGTAGTAGTCAATCGTACTAGTCAAACAAAACGTGGTAAGTATTCAAATTACTATGAATAGGTGATATAATGACAGATATACATTCACATATTATTTATAACGTCGACGATGGTAGTAAAAGCATCGAAGAGAGTATTGAACTACTTAGAATGATGAAAGAATGTGGCTTTGATAATGTAATCATGACCCCTCATTTTATTGAAGGATCAGAATATTGTAGTTATAATCCTGAGAAATTAGAAAAACTTAATATTTTAAGGGAAGAAGTAAAGAAACATAATATTGATATTAATTTATATTTAGGGAATGAGATATTTGTTAATGATCATATAATTGAGGATATTAAGAATAATTTAGCGTATTCCCTTAACAATACAAAGTATTTCTTATTTGAACTTCCTTTTCATAATCAAATTATTGGTTTAAAAGATATGATATATGAAATGAAGATTCAAGGATACACGCCAATTCTAGCACATCCTGAAAGATATAGTTATTTTCAGAATAATTATGATTTAGTCGATGAATTAAAAGAAGAAGGCTTATTGTTTCAATGTAATTATTCAAGTATAATTGGCCATTATGGTAAAGAAAGTGAAAAATTACTTAAATATATGCTCAAAAACCATTATGTTGATTATTTAGGAACCGATATTCATCATACGAGTAGGGCAACAGTATTAGAAAAATTTAAAAAGATTGATAAGTTGTTTAATAAATTTGCTGGTCGCGAATATTATCAAGAAATAATTAAAAATGGTGATGATTTAGTAAATTAAAAGAAGAATTACTCCAATTCTTCTTTTCTTTTTTTGATTAATTTTTTGATATTTCTAATCGCAACATCTTTATTTTTATATTCTAATGTTTCAATGAAATGTGATAAATCTTCTAAATTACTCTTCGTTAAATATGGTAACATTACTTCAACTCTAGATATCTCGAACAAAGTAATATGAACGTTTAAGTATTCATCTCTAGATTCTGCTGAGATCAATTCTTTTATACTATCTTTTACATATGATAGAAATAATTCAGTAGATTTTTCGACAAATTTTAATTGAAAAGATTTTTCAACTTCATCAAATTTAATATCTGGTAATGCTTCAATATTAAAGTTAGCTTTTAGCGCTAAATCTTCAATAAAAGGATTAGCTGTTAAATAATTATATTTATAGACATTAGCGTATAGTAACAGTCTTTCTTGTTCCTCAGTTTCTAGATTTGAATCTATTAAACCATAAAGTTTTCTATTCAATTCTTTTAAAACATCAATTAATATTTTGGTTGAAATGATATTCCCTAATTCAGTTACTGTGGTTGTATTTGTACGTTTACGATAAAGATCCTTTATTCTAGAATATATTCTTTGCTTTACTAAATTATCGGTTTCTGTTTTTCTAAAACTATTTAAAGCAAAAACAATATCTTCATTACTTAATTCACTATATATTTTATTTTCATTGGGAATTATGCTGCGTAATTTTAAGACAATACTTCTGAACTCTTCGGTATCTTCTTTATCTTCGAAACTTAATTCACGTAAAGTAACGTAGAATAACTCAACAATCATACTAGCTAAACCAACTTGGGTTAATTCGTTAGACATTCTATCACCTCAAATCGGTTATATATTCTAGCACTTAACATATGATAATGCAAGTATTGTTTGTCTTTTTAAAGCATTTATGTTATATTATTGATGGTGATTTTTATGCATCTTAAAAAAATCTATTTAGAAATTACAAATGGCTGTAATTTAAACTGTGATTTTTGCATTAAAAATTCGCGAAAAGTTACTAATATGACTTATGATAATTACACTTACATAATTGATAAAATTAAAGATAAAACTAAAGAAATATATTTACATGTATTGGGTGAACCATTGATGCATAAGGATATTAATAAATTTATTGATTATGCATATGCAAATGGTTTGTTGGTTAATATTACTACCAATGGTTATTTAATTGAAAGAATTAAAGATAACATGCATCTTCATAGATTAAATATTTCAATCCATAGTTATAATCTAAAATATGGTAAATCTTTAGAGGAATATTTAAATAATATCTTTATGGTTATTGATAAATTAAGAGATAATGCATTTGTCACTTTACGTTTATGGGTTAATGGAAATAATAAAAAGATATTAGATTATATTAATCAATATTATAATTTAAATATTACTAAATTAGATAATAATAAAAAAATTAAGATTGGTCATAATTTAATGATTGATACTTTTCATGAATTCATTTGGCCTGATTTAAAGAATGACTATTATAGTGAATATGGTAAATGTATGGGATTAATAGATCATATCGGTATATTATCTGATGGGACTATTATTCCATGCTGTCTCGATAGTAAAGGCATTATTAATTTAGGCAATATTTATGAAAATGACTTGGATAGTATATTTAATAGTCCAAGAGTAAAAACGATGCGTGAGGGCTTTAAAAAAGGCTATAAATGTGAAGAATTATGTCGTCATTGTAAATTCTTAGATTAGAGGGATAATATGAAAATCTTAAATTGGAAAGAAAAAATTAATGTTCATGAATTAGATGAGGTTAATAAATGTTTAAAGAGTGGGGGACTAGTTATATTTCCTACTGAAACAGTTTATGGACTAGGTGCTGATGCTAGAAATAGTGAAGCGGTTAATAACATCTTTAAAGCAAAAGGTAGAGCAAATGATAATCCATTAATCGTTCACTTAGATAGTAAAAGTAATATTAGTAAATATGCTGAAATCACAAATGAAATAGAAGAAAAATTAATCGATGCTTTTATGCCGGGACCATTTACCATAATTCTTAAAAAGAAAGATAATATTCCTAGCAATGTTTCAGCTGGTTTAGATACGGTCGGTATCAGAATACCTAGTAATGAGATAGCTAATACGATTTTATATACTTCGGGTATTCCGATTGCCGCACCTTCTGCCAATGTTTCTGGCAGACCATCCGGAACTAATATCGATGATATTATTCAAGAATTTGATGGGAAAGTAGACTATATTATCGATGGTGATAATACCGATATAGGACTTGAATCTACAGTCGTTAAAGTTATCGATAATACTCCGACCATTTTAAGACCTGGTTTTATTACAGCTGAAGATATTATGGAAGTTATCGGTACGGTTAAGGTATCTGATAATATCTTTAAAAAAGTCGATGGGCCAGTCGAAAGCCCCGGAATGAAATATAAACATTATGCTCCAGAAGCTAAATGCGAACTAATATATATTCACATTGAAAATGATTTAGTTAACTATTTTAAAGAAAAAAGCACCAATAATACAGTTATTATTGGTAGTAGTAAACTAAAAGATATTCCTTGTAAGAAATTTCTTAATTATGGTGATAGTTTAATATCAATTGCCCATAATATATTTAAATTATTAAGATTAGCTGATACATATCATCCTGATCTTATCTTGATTGAAGGGGTAAGTAAAGAAGGATTAGGATTAGCAATTATGAATCGTTTAATTAGAGCATGTAGTCATAATTATATTGAAAGATAAATATTAAAATTTATCTTTTCTTTTTGTTTATAGTATGTTATAATCTTATTGTAGGAGAATAAGATATGAAGAAAGATAAATTAATCATTTTGTTAGGTTGTTTAACTTTTGTAATTATAATTATCGGAATTATCTTAATTGGTAAAAATCGTGAATTACGTAGTAAACAAATTCAAATAATTGACGCTTCATATATGTGTGCTGAAGCCATTGAAAAATTTTATGAAGATGATAATTATACTTATTCATTTCCTTGTATTAAGAGTAGTTCAGTATATGTAAAATTTCCTGATGGCAAGAAAGTACTTGTCGTTAAAGCCTTAGAAGAAGAAATGGTTACAATCGATCAATTAATTAATGCTGGATTAGAAGTATATAAAGTAGAAAAATAATGGAGGATTAATATGAACAAAAGACTAGTTTTAGATTTACCAAATCATAGTGTTTATTACGTTAAAGCAGACGATATTAGTTATTATATTACGATTCCTAAAAACTTTGATACAACTAATATATGTATTGAATTAAAATCAAAGATGGATAATTATAATTTAGATATGAACGATGAAATATGGGTAATGGAAAATGTTAAGAATACTTTTTCTTATATCGATAATTATAATATAACTTTAATTCTACCAATTTTAAATGAAGATGGAATCAGTGTTCTAGAAAAGATGGATACGTCTAAATACGAAATGATTGATATGCTTTTGGCTAAAACAATCAATGGTTCTTATATGAATTTAAAAGAAGCTGGTAAAAATATTGGTAATCAAGTAATTTTAATTGATAATGATAGATATAAAGCATTTATAAATTGGTTTATTACAAGATATAAAGAACGTGTTATATGTAAGAATTTACTTCAAGTAATTCAAATGTATAACGTCAATGCAACTACATACAAGAAAATTGAAACACCAGCTATTAGTTTTGTCGTTGGGAGCTATAATAGCGAAGTGGATGCTCCAAAAGTTGTCCACGAACCAGAACCAGAAGTTATGCCAACAAAACAACTTCAACCACAAATGAGTAGTGGTTTTACAAGTTATTGGTTACTGGTAGCTATTACCATTATAGTTGCAGGTATCGTTGCCTTTATGGCCTTTACAATGAAATAAAAAAATGAACTAGCAATAGTTCTTTTTATTTGGTAAAGTAGGCTAAGATTGTTACCACACTTGATCCTAACATAAGTAAAAGCATAATTATACCCACTATTTTGGCTAAAACATTAGTTTTCTTCTTTTTCTTTTTGCTCATTTTTACACCTCTATTTACATTATAACTAATTTTTGGTATATTTACAAGAACTAAGAATATAATTTTATAGGTGAAGCGATGATCAAAAAATATACACGTATTAGTAATATTATTTTACCAAATAAAAAAGTTAACTTTCTAGCAATATCAATTTTATTTTTAGGAATTGTTTTAGGAGCTATCTTCGCAGTTATTATTAATACTAATGATAAAACCATTGTCATTGAAAAGATTAATCTATTTATTACTAATATTAATAATGGGCAAATCGATAGTATTTTAACATTTAAAAATAGTGTTTCAGTTAATCTTTTATATGTCTTTATTATCTGGATATTAGGCTTAGCTTTATTAGGAGTTATTTTTAATCTATTTATCTTATTTATTAAAAGTTTTATTGTCAGTTTCAGTATGGCAGCCTTTATTATTGCTTATAGTTATAAAGGAATTATTTTATCATCTCTATATTTATTGTTTGGACAACTTATAAATATATTTATAATCCTAATACTGACAATTTATAGTATGATGTTTTCATTAAAGTTATTGACTTTAATATTCAAAAATAATAATGGTTTTAATATTCGTCGTTTTCTTAAAAACTATTCACTTATTTTATTATTTTCGATAATTATCAGTGTTATATCTTCTTTAAGTGAATCATTCCTATTACCATCCTTAATTAAATTATTAATTAAACTATACATTTAATTAGGAATTTTTTAGCTTTTATGATATAATTTGGTTGGTGAAGTTTTATGAAAACAGTAGTAATAGGTATGTCAGGGGGTGTCGATTCATCTGTTGCAGCCATCAAGTTATTAGAACAAGGATATAATGTAATCGGCTTATTTATGCGTAATTGGGATAGTACCATCAATAATGATTATTTAGGTAATCCTAATCTTAATAATAGCATATGTCCACAAGAAGAGGATTATAATGATGCTCTAAAAGTGTGTCAAAAAATTGGTATTCCATTACATCGTGTAGATTATGTAAAAGAGTATTGGGATAATGTGTTTACTTATTTTTTAGATGAACTTAAAAAGGGAAGAACACCTAATCCAGATGTTATGTGTAATAAGTATATTAAGTTTGATTTATTTTATAAAAAGGCTAAAGAATTGGGAGCAGATTATATTGCTACCGGTCATTATGCCAAAATACGTGATGGTAAATTATGTAAGGCAAGTGATTTAAATAAGGATCAAAGTTATTTCTTGGCATACGTAAACAAAGACATCTTCAAAGAGGTATTATTTCCTCTACAAGATATAACTAAGCCAGAAGTGCGTAAAATTGCTTTAAAAAACGGTTTAGTTACTGCAAAAAAGAAAGATTCGACAGGTATATGTTTTATTGGTGAAAGAAATTTTACCAAATTTTTGAAGAATTATCTACCTAATCAAAGTGGTAAAATTATTGATATTGAAACAAATGAAGTACTAGGAGAGCATAACGGCTTAATGTATTATACTATCGGCCAACGCAAGGGATTAAATTTAGGCGGAGCAGAAGATAAGATATTTGTCGTAAAAAAAGACTTAGATAATAATATTTTATATGTATGTAGTGGTGATGAAAATAAATATTTATTCTCAAATAGAGCCATTATCACTGACTTTAATTTCCTAACAGATGATAGAGTAGAGGAGTGTACTTGTAAATTTAGATATCGTCAACATGATATACCATGTAAGGTAAAATATTTAGATAATAATACATTAGAAGTAACTTATGATAATGCTAAAGCCGTTACACCTGGGCAATTTTGTGTTTTATATAAAGATGATTTATGCCTTGGTGGCGGAATAATCGATCAAGTATTTAAAAAATAACTATATATAGTTATTTTTTTTATGGACTTTTTTTATCTTTTTTGATAAAATTAATATAGAGAATAAGGGTGATAATAATGGCATTAGGAATCTTAATTTTACTAGCTATTTCAATCTTACCAGTTTATTTGGTTGGATTATACATATATAAGAAAGATGATCAAAAGGAACCGCCAAAATTACTGCGTAAACTATTTGGATTTGGAATTTTAATTTGTATTCCGGCAGCAATATTAGAAGTGGTTCTCGATCCATTGTTTGGAGCTGAAGAATATCGTTCGCTGATTAGTTGGTTTTTTTACGCAACTATTTGTATTGCTTTAGTCGAAGAATTATTTAAATGGCTCGTCGTATATAATGTTGGTTTTAAACATAAAGAATTTGATCAAGTATACGATGCGATAGTCTATGCCGTATTTGTCTCTTTAGGCTTCGCTTGCTTTGAAAATATATTTTATGTCCTTGACTCAGGAATAACAACCGGTCTTATAAGAGCCGTTACATCTATTCCAGGGCATGCCGCAGATGCCATTATTATGGGTGAATATATTGGTTTAGCCAAAATAGCCGAAATTAATCATAATGATAAACTATTTAGAAAAAATATTATTTTAAGTATTCTGATGCCTACGATTGCTCATGGTATATACGATTATTGTTTAATGACTGAGAATTGGTTCTTTGTTGGAGTATTCTTTGCCTTCTTAATTTTCTTATATGTCTATGGTATCAAGAAAGTAAAAAGAATTTCAGCAGCCAAAGAATATTTATATCATAATCCAATTGAACCAGTAAAGATTACTCAAACAGCCAATAACACTAATTTAACGGTAACTAATGTAGTTAATTATTGTCCTAATTGCGGAACTAAGAGTCACGGTAATTTTTGTACTGTTTGTGGAACAAATTTAAAAGCCACGAATTATGGTGCTATTTTACCTGAACCAACGACTACTGAAGGTAATAATGACTTGACACATTTAATGTAAAATGATAAAATTAATTTGTATGGAGGTCCTATGTGATGAATACAGTAGAGAAGATTAATGTAATATTAAAAGAAGCTAATATATCTAAAGTAAACCTAGCTAAATATTTAGGTGTATCTAGACAAATGGTATACAATTACTTAGATGGAGAAGACTTATCAAAATTATCTAATGATAAGGCACAAGCATTATTTGCTTTATTAAACGTTAAAAATGAAGATGAATTAAAAGAAATAGATCTAACTAAAGAATACATTCAAGAAGTAGGGAATAAGCTATTCAACGCTAAAAAAACAACGGCGAAAAAGAATGAAATAGTTGAACTTACTGGTTTACGTCCAGAAGAGCAAAATCTCGTTAGTGATATTGTATTCCTATTAAAAGAAATACTTAATGAAGATAAAACTAAAAACAGTTTAACGTTATTAAATTATCTATATCATTTCATTAATACATGTGCTAAAACTAAAGAAGCACGTTATGTCTTAGGTTACTTTTCAAAAGCAAGCGGTTATACGAATCCAACTGTCTATGAATTTGAAGAAGATGGTCAATTCGTCTTTGAAAGTATTATGTATTCAGCCATGACATTATATAATAATGGTGGAGCTTCAAGAACTAAATTAGCTGAATCTCATCGTAGATGGGAAAACGAATTATCAAGAAAGAATGAAGAAAAACTAAGTCGAACACAAGAATTAAATACTGCTAAAGTATTAGCACTAAAAGAATTAGGTTATACCGAAATTAATGAGCATAATGCTAGTGAAGTGTTTGATAAGATAGCCGAGATTCAATCTCGAGGCCTATATAATCAATAGAAGAGTAGTGATACTCTTTTTTTATGAGTAAATATTTGTTTGCTTTTATAATTTTATAATGAAAATCTTGTGTTGTATATATAATTAGAAGTTAACAATAAAATAGAGTTATGTTAACTAAGTCTCACAAAGTTATATAAAATAAGCAAAGGTTAAGTTCCTATAATATATATTATGTTAACTTCTTTATATTTTTGAATATGTATTTTGCCGAAACATTAAAATTACTACACTACTGTTATTAACATATTTATTTATATATAAAATTGTCATAAATTTAAAATTGTAACTTTAATTATTTATTTTTTAAAATTATATTTAATCCTTATTTATAATATATAAGGTATTATATGTATAATAAAAATTTGCATCGAGAACATGAGAGTTAGATACTTATTCAGCTACAATGCAAATTTGGTTTTTAGAATTTTGCATTGAAATCTTAAAAGATGATTAGTTATCCATCTTCATTGCAAATTGCATTATATCCTTATTTATAATATATAAGGTATTATATACCATTAAATTATATATATAATGATATATTGTATATAAATTAATATATTAAAAAAATAAGAAATTTAATAAAATAATTTCTTATTTTTAAGATCAAATATATAATCAGTAGTACCACTGGAATTTACTACACTGAAGTGGAGTAGGTTGCCCTCTTTGTATATTCTCAAGCTTGCCCTCTCCTTCTCTACTTCATATGTATACTGTGTATCAATTTTAAGTAATAATTTTGATTCTAAATCTGTTGTAATAATATCGATTTTTTTATCTTTAATAGTAAGAATGACATCATCAATTGCATATACATAATCATATACAAAACTATTAACTGGCAATTCAGTATCATATGAAGCTATATAATATTTACCATCTTCAAGATAGGTATATTTAATATTATCGACAATTCTTAAATCTTCATATGTGGGCGATATATTAATGCTATTATCTTCGCTTATTACCCCTACTTTACCATTTTCAGCATATGCTAGAAAACCATTTTTATAATCGACAATTTTATTATATGTTGGCTCTATAATTACATTGCCATTTAAATCAATTACACCATACTTATTATTAATATCTTTTACAATGACATAATCGTTCTTAATAGTATACTCTTGATATAATTCATCGATTATTTTATTAGCATTATAATCATATAAGAATTCACGATTATTATCGGTTAAAACAACAATATTTTGATATTTTTCTTTAATGTATGGGCAGTTTTTGTTACTACATTTTACACGTCCATAAAAATCATTTTGAGTTTCAGTTGTAGTACACATACTACCACCACAACTATAGAAATATAAGTATGTATTTAAATCACGATTCTCCCATTTTACTTTATATTCAATAATTAATAAGAGAATGGCAACAAGAATAGTATACACACCAACAATCCATATTAAGTGCCATATATTCTTTTTGTTTTTCATTAATACCCTACTCCTTTTTAACGATAGAAATATCCGCCGCCATTATACACTAATGAAGGAAAGCTAAATATCTCACGTGGATTGATGGAATGTGAATTGAAATCATAGGCGCTATGGCCTTCGGCAATACCAAAATGTAAGTGTGTTCCGGTTGTACAATAATCGTATCCACCATGTTCAATTGAGGTACTCCATCCACCAACATAGCCAATTA
>ONWZ01000032.1 GCA_900321645.1 uncultured Eubacteriales bacterium
ATCCATTGAGGATAGTTAGTTACTTCTTCTAATTTAGATATAGTTAATTCAATGGCATTATTAGTTGCTCCACAGGCCGGATACACTGTTTCAAATCTTTTTAATGATTCATCTAAATAAATTTCAACGCCTGGTTTTACACCAAATGGACACACTCCACCAACGGGGTGCCCTGTAACTTCTTCAACTTCTTCGTGTGATAGCATATGGGCTTTTTCACTAAATGTTTGTTTATATTTAGCATTATCTATTTTAACATCGCCGGCGACAACAATTATAATATTCTTTTCTTTTAATTTAAATGATAATGTTTTAGCAATTCTAGCTTCTTCCGTTCCTAAAGCTTCAGCAGCTTCTTTGACGGTAGCACTAGAGGTAGGAACTGTAATTATTTTAGTATCTAAATTATATTTTTTTAAATGTTCAATAACTGATTGTTTTGACATATAGCCTCCTTATTTAATGATTGTTTTAAGTAGATAGACAATTGTACTAATAACTAATTCTTTATTATTTTTTCTATCTTCTTCAGTACATTCGACAGTCGCATGATGATAAGTATCATCTTTTTTAGAATAAATGCTTACGTATACCAAATTATCTTGTCCATAAGGATTATATTTATCGACCCTATTTAATTTACCGGTTACTCCAATACCATAATCAGAGTTAGTATACCCGGTTATTTTTTTGCTCATTTCATCGGCAACTTCTTGGCTATAGACGGTATATGTATCAATTGTTTCTCTATTTATACCCATCTTGATTTTAAATTCATTAGCATAAGTAATAGCACCATATTTAAATACTTCACTTGCACCAGGAATATTAGTAATAGCATTGGCTATTCCGCCACCGGTACATGATTCCATGGTACTAATCGTTTCTTGATTCTTGATTAATATTTCAATAATCTCTTTCATTTTGGTCACCTAAATTTATTATACATTAAAAAAAGTAATTATTCATTACTTTTTTATAATTCAAATTGTGAATTGTATAATTTGGCATAAAAGCCATTTTTTTTCATCAATTCTTCATGGTTTCCTTGTTCAATGATATTTCCCTCATTCATTACTAAAATTAAATCAGCATTTTTAATGGTTGATAATCTGTGAGCGATAATGAATGAAGTTCTCCCTACAGTAAGTTTATCCATTGCCTTTTGGACTAATTCTTCAGTTCTTGTATCAACGTTACTAGTAGCTTCATCAAGAATTAAGAATGGAGCATTTTTTAACATACCACGAGCAATCGTTATCAATTGTTTTTGGCCACTACTTACAGTATCATTTTCGCCAATTTTGGCATCTAGGCCATTAGGTAATGTTTTTATAAAATGATCGATACCGACAATCTTACATGCTTCCCATACTTCTTCATCGGTAAGATGGGCATTATTATATTTGATATTTTCTTTAATTGTACCATCAAATAACCAAGTATCCTGGAGTACCATTACAAATAAATCATGGATGTTTTCTCTTGTTAATTTCTTGGTTGATACACCATCGATTAAAATATCACCATTGTTTATTTCATAGAATTTCATAAGTAAATTAACCATCGTGGTCTTACCAGCACCGGTTGGACCAACAATAGCAATTTTTTGACCTGGTTTAGCAACGGCACTGAAATCTTTAATAATTGTCTTATTTTCGTCGTAACCAAATTTTACATGTTTGAATTCAATCTCACCTTTAATACTATCTTTATCTAATTTACTTGGTAAATCTAATTCATTGGTCATTTCAGGTTCCTCCAAGAATTCAAATACTCTTTCACCAGCGGCCGCTGTTGATTGCATAGTTGTTAAGCTTTGAGCTATCTGATTTAATGGATTAATAAACATTCTGACATAAATCATAAAGGCAACAATAACACCAAACGAGATAATTCCTTTGGTAGTAAGTATTGCTCCCACAACACAGATTGCAACATAACCCAAGTTACCAACAAAGCCCATCATCGGAGGCATAATGCCTGATAAGAATTCACTCATACGGCTACATTTATATAATTTATGATTCATTTTATCAAATTCATTATTTGTTTCTTCAATGCCATTATAAGCATTGACTATTGTATGAGCACTATAAATTTCTTCGATATAACCATTTAAGTCTCCTAGTCTTTCTTGTCTTTCAACGAAAAATTTTTGACTCTTATTTAAGATAAAGAACATAAACGAGAAGCCAATAATACTAGCTAAAATACCAGCAGTAGCCATGGTTGGATTAGTAATAAACATCATGATGACTGAACCGATAAATAAGGTAGCGCTATTAACTAATGAAGCAAGACTTTCATTCATACTATGACCCATCGTATCAACATCATTAGTAATACGTGATAACATATCCCCGGTCTCATGCGTATCAAAATACTTAAGTGGTAATTTATTAATCTTCTTAGTAATTGTCAGTCTTATTTTTCTAGCATAATTATTAGATACATAAGCCATAACTAACTGTTCAATAAAATTGAATACTGAACTAAGAATAACAATGATTATTAAGAATAAGGAAATACTTTTAACTTTTTCCATATTCATTATTGGTTTAATTTCTTCATAAATTGATGTTGGCAATTCATCAATTTTATTTATTATTTGTTCATCACTAGCTGCCATCATATTAAATAATATTTGTTTATCCTCATAAGGGATTGTTGGATTATTGATTATCTCAGTAATCTTTTCTTCACTAATTCTCGGAGTTATTCCTTCAGTAATATAGTCAGTTAACTTAGATAATTTATTCGGAGTAATTAAACCTAAAATAGCTGAAATAAATGCTAATACTAAAGAGATAATAATACTTTTAGACCATGGTTTTAAACTTTTAATTATTTTAATCATTGATCCTTTAAAATCTTTTGATTTTTCGGGAGCACTATTATGATGTCTAGGCATTAGATAATTCCTCCTCTCTAAATTGTGATAATGCAATCTCTTTATAGACAGGACAATTATTTAACAATTCTTTATGCGTACCAATTCCAACACATTTTCCTTTATCTAAAACGACTATTTTGTCAGCATTCATAATCGTACCAATACGCTGAGCAACAATTAGTGTTGTGGCATCCTTGGTGTTTTTCTTTAATTCTTTACGTAACGTAGCATCCGTTTTATAATCTAAGGCCGAAAAAGTATCATCAAAAATATAAATTTCAGGATTTCTAGCAATGGCTCTAGCAATTGATAATCGTTGCTTTTGACCGCCACTAATATTAGTACCACCTCTTGCGATATGAGAATCAATGCCTTTATCCATCGAATTAACAAACTCACTTGCTTGGGCAATATCTAAAGCTTTATTTATGGCTTCTCTCGTAACTTCTTTCTCTCCGTTATCACCAAATATGATATTATCTTTAACACTGCCAGTAAAGATAAATGCTTTTTGAGATATATAACCAATAATGTTATGAAGGGTATTTAATTTATAATTTTTGACATTGACACCATCTATGAGTATTTCACCATCTGTGACATCATAAAATCTGGGTATTAGATTAATTAAAGTTGATTTACCGCTACCAGTAGAACCAATAAAGGCCACTGTTTCTCCTTTATTTACTTTAAAATTAATATCTTTTAAAATATATTCATCAGCATCAGGATATTTAAATGAAACATTTTTAAATTCTATTGTTCCTATCTCTTCTTTTTTATCAAGTTTTCCATCTCTGATGCTCTCATCTGCTTCGATTACTTCATTGATACGATGAGCAGATACTCTAGCTCTTGGCATAATCATAAAGATCATTGTTAGCATCAAAAATGACATAATTACTTGTAAACCATAACTGGTAAATACAACCATATTACTAAACAAGTTAATCTTTTCAATCATTCCAACTTTAACAATTAGATGAGCACCAATAAAATAGATTCCAATTGTTAGTGAATGCATAATTAAATTCATGATGGGGCTCATAAAAGCAAAAGTTCTTTGAATTAATAAATGCGTATCGGTCATTTCATTATTGGCGTCATTAAATCTTTTGGTTTGGAATTTTTCAGCATTGAAGGCTCTAACAACTCTTATACCCATTAAGTTTTCACGCGTTGTGGCATTTAATTTATCAGTTAATTTTTGAATTACTTCAAACTTGGGACTAACAATAGAGATAATTGTTATTACTGTTATTAAGAGAATAACTACTCCTGCACCTACTAAAGAGCTTAGTTCCATACTTTTACCTAAAATTTTTGATATTGCCCATACAGCCATAATGGGAGCTTTTATAAGTGCTTGAAGGCCAAAAGAGATAAGCATTTCAATTTGAGTAACATCATTGGTTGTTCTCGTAATCAAACTACTTGTTTGAAACTTCTTAACTTCAGCCTCGGCTAATTTTTGAACTTTTTTAAAGACTTTTTCTCTAAGGGCTAAGGAAAAACTAGCTGATAAGCCACTAGCTAAATAGCCAATCATAATAGCTGAGGCCATTGATCCAAAGGCACATAGCAACATATATCCACCTTGTTTTAACACTTCAGGAATAGTACTACCAGATGTCTGAATCAATCTGGTAATGGTACTCATATATTCTGGTAGACGTAATTCGATCCATACTTGGAAGACCATAATAATGATGCAAGCAAGGATTGTTAAAACATCTTTTTTTGTAAAATTTTTCATTAATTTAAGCATATACATCATCCTTTCATTATATATAAGAATATACATAATTAGCTTTGTTGTCAAGCAACAACAATAAATATTATATTCTAAAATATATTAAAAATGTAGGTTTCCCTACATTTCTTTGATAATTTCATAAAGATAGTAAGCACACTTATACTCTCTTTGGAATAATTTCTTTAGAAGATTTATTTCTTTTATTTTATTATTAGCTATTTTTTCATAAATAAAGCGAATTCTTTCTTGAGGATTTAGTTTGCTCCTTAAATTATCAATATTATTTGTTTTCTTTAATTCTATTTCATTAAATTTATTTATAATTCTTTTATGATATTCATTTAAAGTATATATTCTAGAATCATCTAATTTAAAGATATGGCCTAAATATTCAACTGTTTGTAATATGGATTTATCAATTTCATTTTTAAAAGTATATTTATTACCATATAACTTACCAAATGTTTTCATCGCATCATTATAACCATATTTAATATTCTTCATTGATTGCTTAGCTTCAAACATTAATGATGGACCTGTTTTATTCTTTGGTCTTATGATTTTTATATCATACTTATCCATAATTTTTTTAGAAATTTTAGCATATTTAAAGAAATAACTGGTATTGACGATAATTAGTCTATCCGCCCCCATTTTAATAGCTAAATCATAAGGCATCGTATCTCTAACACCGCCATCAACATATCTTTTGTTATTAATTTTCTTTAATTTAAAGACTGGAAAAACAGTTGATGAAGCAATCAGATAATCAAATAATTCTTCTCGGTTTATTTCTTTTTTAGTTAATTTTAATGGCTTCAATGAAGGAAAACTAACAGTTGTTAATCCAAAATCAATATCTGATGAATAGAATTTATCTAAATCAATATTATCAATTAAGTTTTGCTTTAAATTACTTGGCTCAATACCGCCTTTAGTAGCTACTTTAACATATTTTTTAATAACATCAAATTCATCTTTTTGACTATCATATTTAATATCTTCTGGAAATATTAATTTAAAGTTTAGGGTATTCCACATAGTTTCTGCTTTATCTAAGGCCCCGGATACATACATAGCACCATTGATTGAACCAATCGATGTTCCCGCAATAATATCACATTTAATATTTAACTCTTCAAGAGCTTTAATTACCCCCATTTGATATGCGCCAGTTGATCCACCACCTGATAAAACTAAACCTGTTTTCATAATATCACCTATAGTTATTGTACTATTTTAATAATCTTAGGTCAATTAATACTTTATTTTTAAATAAATATATTGTATAATCTATTTGTGCGCCGCTTTAGTTCAGTGGTAGAACAGAAGCATGGTAAGCTTCAGAGGGCAGTCCAATTCTGCCAAGCGGCACCATTTTTTAAAACAATTTCGATTGTTTTTTTATTTTCTACATATAATATTAATGATATTAAAAATACTTGACGTACGGAAAAAGGTACGTTATAATTTATATATGGGGTGATATGATGAGTACAATAAACATAACAAATGCTAGACAAAATCTATTTCAATTAGTAGCTGATGTTAATGTTGGCTTTAATCCGATTACAATTGTCAATAATAAAGGGAAAAATGCGGTTTTAATTTCTGAGGACGAATGGAAAAATATCGAGGAAACACTATACTTATCCAGCATTCCAGGATATGTTGATGAGATTAAAAAAATTGATAATGAAGAAAATTGGCAAGTAGCAGAGGAATATGACCCATATGGAAAATGGTAATAAATACAGATTATTATTTTCAAAAGTAGCCATTAAGGATAAAGAAAGACTCAAAGATTGTGGATTAGATAAAAATTGTCGTAAAATACTTGATGTAATGAGCAATAATCCTTTTGGTTATCCACCGGCTTATGAAAAATTAACCGGGGAATTAAGTGGTTATTATTCAAGAAGAATTAATCGTCAACATCGAATCATTTATAGTGTTATTGAAGAAAAAAAAGAAATTCACATTATTAGAATGTGGACGCATTATGATATTTAAATATAACAATCAATTTGATTGTTTTTTATTTATATCGATTGTGTTATAATATATAGCCAAAGAGGTGGAATATAATGAACTATCCAGTTAAATATGCTGTATTAGAATTGCAAGTAGATGGTGGGATAAGGTATGACTATGAAGATATTACGAAAGGCTTTGTCGTATCAAAATGCTATGTTTTAGAAGATCGATTAATCTATTCATATAATGGGAGTGCTTTTCAAAAATTTGTTGTGTCTTTTCCTTATGATAATTTCGAGTACTTTATGATTTGGTTTAATAAGAATAGTCATAAATATAGTAGTTATATGTGTGATTTATATAAGAATTATTATGAAAGCAAACATGATCCTAGTAGAGAACATTTAAGAGAAAATTATCCACTCCATGTCGTAGGTGAACTATTTGATACATATGAAGAAGCAAAAGAATTAGCCGATCATAAAAATGGGATATTAAAAGGAGAACTATTAACAAATACTGGTAGAGCTGCCTATGAAAAATTACTGGAAGAATTTGATAATACTATGTTAATATCTGGTGAATATGAAAAATTTATATTTGCCAATACAAGTGATATGCAAATAGATAAAAAAAATGATTTGGTTAGACGTTTAAAACCATAGATAAATTGTAGAGGAATTTATTATGCTTGTGTATAGATTATGCAAAGAAGAAGAAGTAAAAGAAATACTTAAATCAAAAAAATTTAAAAATGTTGGTAAATGCTTTAAAATTAACGATAGAAATAATACGCATAAATATATTGAAAATAGAAAATACTTACATTTTTTTGATCAAATAGTAAATCTTTTTCATTTTGACACATGTCAAGAATACTATATCTGTACTTATGACATACCAAATGAATTACTTGCCAAGTATAAAGGAATTGGTTATTATCTTGATTGTTTTAATTGTAGAACACATGAGCAAGTAGTGGAATATGCCATTCCAAGTAACTATATGTCATTTGATTATTTGTTAAAAGTTGAGGAAATTTGGGAAGATATGGATGTTGATGATTATTTATATCATAATATGGATAAGAAATTGATAACTATTTATGAAAAAGAGCGATCAGAAGAAAAGAAAAAAGGGAGATTAGTATTAATCCGTAAGAAAAAATAAAAAGAAATTGTTTTTTAATAATTTCTTTTTTTGATATTGACTTTGATATTTAGAAATGTTATCATTTTATTATGGTAGGGAGTGGTAATATGAAAAAGTGTTGTTTAATTAATAATTGTATTATCACTAAAGATTACTAATAAGAGAGTAAAATTTTTTTTGCACTCTTTTTTTGGAGGAAAAAATGACATATAGTGAACAAGATATTATTGAAATTTTGCAAAGAAGATTAGTTAAAGGAGATTATGTTAAGGCCTTATGCCATGATTTAGGAATTAATGATTATGCTTTATTTGGCTATATTAAACAGCTTAAAGATTTAAATATTAATGTTTCGTTAGCCAATAAAACTGATGATATATTCTTAATGATTAATAATAGCCCTGACTATACGAAAGAAAACTTTTATAGTATCAAAGAAAATATTGATGAATCAGTTAAAATTGGAGTTATTTCTGATTTAAGATTTGGATCTAAGTGTGAGCAAATTGCCCTACTTAATGATATGTATAAAAAGTTTGCCGAAGATGGTGTTAAATATGTAATTGTCGCTGGTAATTTATTGGAAGGAAAATATGGTTCAGCCGATTATCAGAAATATGGCAATTCATTAATTATCAATGTTGGCGAAGGACAAGCTGATCATTTAATCGAATACTATCCAATGGTCGAAGGAATAAAGACATTATTTATTACTGGTGATACCGATCATACTTGGAGTAAAGAATTAAATGTTGGCGAATATATTGCTAATGCTAGAGATGATATGATATATTTAGGGCCAAAGTCATGTACTATTAAATTTAACAATGTTACTTTTAGAGTAGAAAGTCTTAAGAAGACTGGTGAAAGTTATACGGTATCATACCCTCCGCAAAAGTATATTCGTAGTTTACCTAGTTATGAAGATTATGATTTTATCTTACTTGGTGGTACACTTACTGCTCAAGATTTTCCAAAAATAAGAGATACAAGAATCTTTACTATTCCATCAGCCGTAGCAAGAACACCTAAAATGATGGCAGCATCTCAGCAAAATATGATGGGATCGTATGAATTTGAAATAAGTTTTGATAAATTAGGAAAAATGAAACGAATTGTTCCTCAATTATCACCTTATTATGTACCTAGTAAAGAGAATTATTTAACAATTAGACCGCTAGAACTTACCAAAGATGAAGAAAATGAATTTGTCAATCATAAAAGAGTGATTATTGAAAAAAATAGTTTAATTGCTAAATTCGATAAATTATATCGCTTGATGAAAAAAGAAGAAAAATTTAGTGATTTAATGAAAAGATTAGGCATTACTGATAATGAATTATACGGTATTATTGAGGTATTGCAACAATATGGTAGACCAATTACGGTAGCTGATATTAATGGTGAATTGGTCGTTCAAAAGAGATTTTTAAAGCGTAGACATTATGATGTTAAACCACCTAAAGAAGAGCTTACCAAAAGAACTTTTGGTGTTGTTTCCGATACGCATTATGGAAGCATTTGGAGTCAACCTTCAATGGTTAATACATTCGCTTATGAAGCATATAATCGTGGAATAACAGATATGTTCCATATTGGCGATATCTCAGATGGTGATTACCATACGATAAGACCAAATTATGTTAATGAAGTATTCTTATATGGAGCAACCGCGCATGGTGATTATACT
The DNA here is from genome assembly GCA_900321645.1 of uncultured Eubacteriales bacterium. Classification (GTDB taxonomy): domain Bacteria; phylum Bacillota_I; class Bacilli_A; order RF39; family UBA660; genus RUG705. Next base: position 9,472 of record ONWZ01000032.1, read on the forward strand.
GCTAAAACATTACCAAAATATCCTGGTATGATGTGGCGATATATTTGTGGAAGTCATGATCAATCCCATTCATTTAATTATGGACCATTTAATTTTGGTGAATATTTACATGAAAAAAGGCCTAATGATACCGAGTATCTTGGTCAAGACAGAGGATTTTATTATTACGACAAATGCAAGATAGAATTATTCCATCCAGGTGGTGGAACTTGTAAAACATTATCGACAAAGCCACAAAACGGTATTGACCAAATGGAATCTGGTACGAAGCCTAATCTATCATTAAGGGGGCATTATCATAAAGTATACTATATGATGTATAGAAATATTCATACCCTACTTTGTCCATGTAATGTCGATCAATCATCATTTATGATGAAAAATGAAATACCTAATTTAATGGGCGATTATTTCATTACAATTTGGTATGATGATAATGGGGATATTCAATATATTGAAACTGAACCAATGATTTTTGATCAAAGTGATGTTAGACGTAATGATTGGGAAAATCCAACAAAATATATGAAAAATAAAATACTTACAAAAAAATGCCTTTAATGGTATTTTTTTATACTTAAAAATGTTATAATTATTAGGTACAAGGAGGTAATGATGGACTTAAGTGGATTAAATAAAGAACAGTTAAAAGCTGTTAAACATATAGATGGACCAATGTTGGTACTAGCGGGAGCCGGTTCTGGAAAAACAAAGGTATTAACTAATCGTATTGCTTATTTAATTGAACAAGGGGTTAGTACTGATAATATTTTAGCAATTACTTTTACTAATAAGGCTGCTAAAGAAATGAAAGATAGAGTTATCAAACTAATTGGCTATGACGCTAAAAGCATTCAAATATCGACATTTCATTCATTTGGACTTAAGATTATTAAAGAGAATTATGCAAGACTTGGATATAAAAGTAATTTTGTTATCTTAGACTCTGATGATACTTTGACGGTTGTTAAAAAGATAATGAAAGATTTAAATTTAAATCCTAAGTTTTATAATCCAAGAGAAATTAGAAATAAGATAAGTAGTGCTAAGAATGAACTAATGGATCCTGAGAAGTATAGTAAAGTTGAATTTGACAGTAATATTATTGAGGTATACCGTAAATATAATAAGAAGTTATTAATTAATAATTCTGTTGATTTTGATGATTTATTAATTTTACCTATTAGATTATTTAGGGAATATCCTGATGTATTAAAATATTATCAAGATAAGTATCAATATGTTTTAATTGATGAGTATCAAGATACGAATGAAGCACAGTACATTTTTAGTAAAATGCTATGCAATAATCATAAAAATATTTTTGTTGTGGGTGATAATGATCAAGCTATCTATGCATTTAGAGGAGCTAATTATAAGAATATTTTAAATTTTGAAAAAGATTATCCGAATGCTAAAGTAATTATGTTAGAGGAAAACTACAGATCTACGCAAAATATTTTGGATGCAGCCAATAGTGTTATCAAGCATAATAAAATGCGTAAAGATAAAAATTTATGGTGTAATAATGATATTGGTAGTAAAGTAAAATATGTTAAGGTTGAAACTGATAAAGAAGAATGTGCCTATGTCTCAGAGAAAATTAAAGAATTACATGATAACAATGTTAGTTATGATGAAATAGCTATTCTTTATAGAACCAATGCCCAATCAAGATTAATCGAAGAAGAAATGCTTAAAAATGGGATTCCATACCGAGTTGTTGGCAGTTTCTACTTCTATAACCGTAAAGAAATTAAAGATTTATTATGTTATTTAAGATTAATTAATAATCGTGATGATGATGTTAGTTTACTTAGAGTTATCAATACTCCAAAAAGAGGAATTGGCGATAAGACAATTGAAAATCTAACTAATATCGCTACAGAAAATGGAATCTCACTATTTGAGGCTATCGAATCAGGGAAAGAATTAACATTTAAAAAAATGATTCTTGACATGGAAAAAAAATGTGAGAATTTGACACTTACAGAAATGGTTGATTTAGTGCTTAATGATAGTGGAATGAAAGATGAATATAAAGGCGATAAATCACTTGAAGCAGAAATTAGATTAGAAAATCTAGAGGAATTTAAATCTATTACGAAGGGTTATGAAGAAGAATATGGGGTTATTTCATTAACCGATTTCTTAAATGAGGTAGCAATTGTTTCAGATGTATCAGAACATCAAGATAGTACCAATAAGGTTAGTTTAATGACCATTCATGCCGTTAAAGGATTAGAGTTTAATAATGTCTTTATTATGGGAATGGAAGAAGGATTGTTCCCTCACTATAATGCCATTAATTCAGGATCAATTGCTGAAATCGAAGAAGAAAGAAGACTATGCTATGTGGCCATTACAAGAGCTAAAAAGAATTTGTGGATGTTAAATACAAAAAAGAGGATGCTTTTTGGAAATACACAAATAAATATGCCAAGTAGATTCATGGATGAGATTGACAGCAAGTATTTAGAGACAGATGATAATAGGACTAACATAATTAATAAAATGATTAATTTTGTTAAAGAAGACAAATTTAGAAATGATGATGTTTCTTATAATATTGGTGATCATGTCAAGCATGATGAGTATGGTGAAGGAGTTGTCATCTCATTAGATGGTTCAATTGTAACAATTGCTTTCTCTCATCCATATGGCATAAAAAAGATGATGGCTAAACATAAAAGTATTACAAAGATATAATTTTTATATCTTTTTCCTTTTTTTGGAATATACTATTACAGGTGATAGAATGGATTATCTCTCGTTGATTAATCGGGATAATTTATTAGACAAGACATATATACCAAATAATTTAGTAAATGCTAATAGTATTTATAAAGATAATATTATAGTTGTTAAGAAAGTTAGTAATATGTTTAACTCATTAAAAAAAGAAGCCTTAAAGAAAGGCTATGATATTGATATAATGAGTGGATATAGAGACTATAATTATCAAAAGAAGATATATGATAGATTGGTAAATGAAAAAGGCTTTAACTATGCTTTTAGGCATATTGCTCCGCCTGGAGGTTCAGAACATCAAACGGGTTTAGCTATTGATGTATGTATATACCGTGATGGAAAATGTTATATTGAACATGAAATTAGCAATTTTGATGAAATCAAATGGTTACATAATAATGCGCATCGATTTGGTTTTATTTTAAGATATCCATACGGTTTAGAAGATATAACTGGATACGATTATGAGCCTTGGCATATTAGATATGTTGGAAATATGGCTAGTTATATATATCATAATAATTTGACTTTAGAAAAATTTCTTGTAAAAAAATAAAATGCGTGTTATTATATACCTAGGTGATTTTTTATGAATAAGTCAAAGAAAAGTGCATTAATTCTTGGCGGTATTTGCTTGTTTGTTTTGATATCTGCAATCATTGCTGACGTTGTTTTAAGCAGATCATACTTAAAGGAAATTAAATATGAACAATTACTTCAAAAAGTTGAAAAAAAAGAAAGTTTCGTCGTTTTATTCAGTCAAACGACATGTTCACATTGTATGGAATTTAAACCTAAATTAGAAAGGGTTGCAAATAGGTATAAAGTTAAAATTTATTATTTAGAAACAGACTTATTAAATGAAGATGAATATACTGAATTAAAAACTTATTTCAGTTTTAGTGGTACACCAACGACAGTATTTGTAATAGATGGTGAAGAAAAGACAGCGGCAACAAGAATTAATGGCGATGTTTCAGAAGAAAAAATAGTAAGTAAATTAAAAAATAATGGTTTTATTAAATAACCATTATTTTTTAATTATCAATCATATGAATATTATCGAGTAAGATGCCAGTTCCTTCAGCAACGCACGTAAGCGGGCTTTCAGCTGTAAAGACTGGTACTTTTAATTCTTGGGATAATAGTTTATTAAAACCATCTACTAATGATCCTCCACCAGTTAAGACAATGCCTTTATCGATAATATCAGCGGATAATTCAGGTGGTGTTTCCTCCAAGATTCCTTTAACCGCATGAATGATTTCATATACGCTTTCTCTTAGGGCTTCTTCAACTTCGTCACTAGTTATTGTTATCGTATGAGGAAGTCCGGTTACTAAGTCTCTACCTCTAACTTCCATTTTTTCGACTTTACTGCCTGGAAAAACTGTCCCAATGGCAATCTTAATATCTTCAGCTGTTCGTTCTCCGACTAACAATTTATATTTATCTTTAATATATTTAATAATATCATTATCAAAGGCATTACCAGCAATTCTAATAGAAGCACTCTCAACGATGCCTCCCAAAGAAAGAATAGCAATATCAGTCGTACCTCCACCAATGTCAATAATCATATTGCCGGATGGTTTAGAAATATCCATTCCAGCTCCAATAGCCGCTACCTTAGGTTCAATTTCTAGGTATACTTTTTTGGCTCCTGTTCTTTCAGCGGCTTCTTTGATGGCATTTCTTTCGACTTGCGTAATATTTGATGGGCAACAAATTAAGATTCTAGGTCTTCCAAAAAAACTTTTTCCATTAACTTTTTTGATAAAATAATTAAGCATTACTTCTGTGTTTTCAAAATCGGCAATTACGCCATCTTTCATGGGCTTAATAGCAAGAACCTTACCCGGAGTTCTTCCTAACATTTCCTTGGCTTCAGTACCAACGGCCAAAGGTCTTTTGGTATCGGCATCGATAGCCACAACACTTGGTTCATTTAGAACAATACCTTGACCTTTGATATATATTAATACATTAGCAGTACCTAAATCAATACCAATATCTTTGTTAAACATATGCTCACCCTCTTAGTATTATTTTACCATATATTCCCATGAATTTATACTGATAATGCCTTTTTTCTTAAAAATAATTGCTTTGTTGATTCACCGCCTTTAATATGCCTAGTTTCGAGATGATCATCCATTATTGCCTTTATTTTTTGGTATTTATCATTGTCTATTTTGCTTAAACGTTCTTTTAAATCTTTATGAACAGTGCTTTTACTAACATTAAATACTTTAGCTGTTTCACGAATGGTTTTTTTAGTCTCAATAATATAATTTGCAATCTCATTGACTCTCTCAATAATTGTTTTACTCACTTTTATTTCCCCTTTAGTAAATTATATTATTAAGAAATTTTATAATTCATCAATTGTCTTATTATAACTAGTTTCAGGATCGATATTTTTTCCTTGATATGATAATTCAAAATGAAGATTAGAATCGCTATTATATAGATTAGAAGTACCACTTTTACCAATTATTTGGCCTTTTAAAACGGTATCATCTTTTTTAACAGTTATTTCCGATAAGCTTTGATAAGTGCTTATAAGATTATTATCATGGCGGATTTTAATAGTTTTACCTAATACTTCATTTTCCGATACCTCAATAATGGTACCATCTAGTACTGATACGATATCAAATGCTTCTTTATTTTGATAATCAACACCTGAATTTTGCATATAAGTATCTTTATATATAATCAAAGCATTTTCTTGATTTTCTTTTTCGCCATGATAATCATAAAACGGTTTAACCAATTTAACATCACCATTAATATATGGTTTTGTTATGGTAACATCAGGGGCAATAACTGGAATATATTCATTATCAGTAACAATTTCTTTGTCAACATATTCCATATCTTCATTGCTTTCAAAACGACTATTGTTGATAGTTCTTTGAATTAAATACATACTTGTACCAAAAACAATAATTGCTAAGGTATAGATAGCAGGTACGACCATTAATTTTAAATTTCTTTTATTCATTTCACTCACCTACTTACATTTTTAACCAAAGTAAAAAATATATACCATTTTTATTAATTTTTTAATTTTGTTAAAGTAGTATTTTGGTAATAGTGACTGAGAATTTCATTATATGTATAACCCGCTTTAGCCATTCCTAAAGCTCCATATTGACTCATCCCTACCCCATGACCATAACCTTTTGTAGTGATACTGACACTATCTCCTTGTAAATTTATTTCAAAATCAGTCGATCTTAGTGATAGTCTACCATAAACATCAGTGCCTTTAAATTCATAACCATTTATTTTTAAAAGAAGTATCCGATTAGTGGTACTTCTTTTTTCAATATCAATATTTAAATTTTTATTATAAGGAATATTTAGTAATTTATAGAATTCAGTTAATTTTAATGTTTTAGTTGTTAGATAAGCCGATGAGACATCTTTATCCCAAGGACTTTCGACACTTTTTAGGTATGGGGCATCGAAGTCAAAAATACTTTTACTATCTTCAGTATAACCATTACTAGTAGAAAAAAACATTGCATCGACCACTTTATCATCATATGATAAGTATTCATCAATCGTACTATTTACAGCGCTTCTTAATTTATTAATATTTTTGACATAGTTTAGACCCCAAGCATCTTTTAAATAATTATTGTCTAAGTATACTTGATTCATGATACTATCGACGACATCATAGTCTTTATCCTTGTTATATTCCATCCTTTTTAAAGCATAACTACGAGAAGCTACGGCTTGGGCTTTTAAAGCTTCCATTTCAAAATTAATAGGCATTTCACCGGCTAAAACACCGACAATATACTCTTCAAGGGGCATTTTTTCAATTTTGTTAGTACTATTTCTTTTTACTCTAATATATCTAACATTAATATAGTTTAATTCAATTTCTTTATAATTTTTATTGTAAATAAGAACAATAAAAAAAGGAATAAAGATTAATAGTAATATAAAGATTATGATTCTTTTCATATAACCTTCTTTCTTACTACATTACTCCTATTTCAAACTGGTTAAAAAATTAATAATAAAACTCGATGCTAAATATGCTATACCTAATACAATTAGGATATAAAGTACTCTTGCTTGATACATACGATTTTTTTTAAAGATACTATTAAGATTAACACTCTCCATCGCCCAAATCGTAAGTGCCAAGACAATTAAATATATTAAGAAATTATACATTAGTTTCAATATCCTTTATTTTATCGTTTCTTCTTTTATAACGATCGATATTGGTAAATGGTGTTTCGATGAATGTTTTAATAACTTCTTTCATCAATTCTTCATTCATTTCTTCCGAAATAGCTATGACATTTGCATCATTATGAGCTTTTGATAAAGCTGCTTCACTAACGGTTGATACTTTAGCGCAGTAGATGCCATGCATTTTATTTAAGGCAATACTCATACCAATACCAGTACCGCAAATAGCGATACCTAAAGTTACTTCATGATTTAGAACGCCATCACCTAATTTCTTGGCATAATCAGGAAAATCAACTGGTTCTTCAGTATCTGCCCCATAATCAATAACATTATAATCTAAGGCAGTCAAATATTCTGTCAAAAATTGTTTCGCTTTAACACCACGATGGTCATTAGTAATACCTATATTCATATTAATCATCCTTTCACATAATTATCTAATTTAATCTTATAATAGTCATATTATAAAGTCAATGTTTTTGCTTTTTTGGACATTTTTTTGACAAATAAAATAGATTACTAGGTAATCTATTTAGTTTTTACTTTTGTCTTAGGGTGTTCTTTAGCAAGTGATACGTAATTGTTATAATTTTTTACTGAATTTGTTTTAGCTAATTCAACATGTTCTAAATAATCTTTGATACCTGATTCGATTAAATCAAGTTGACATCTATCAGCAGTTTCCTTGCTAATTGATCTTACTGATCTAATATCAGCACTAACTTTTGAAGTAATCATGTCTTCGCTTGCCGCTAAAGTTATTTTTTCTTTTGTAACTAATTCAATAATTTGACCATTCTCTTCTTTAGCAATAACCGCGATTGGTGCTAAACGGGCATTTCTTA
>ONWZ01000109.1 GCA_900321645.1 uncultured Eubacteriales bacterium
TGGATGCTGTACAAATGCTAACTTATTAGATGAAGAAGGAAAACCAATCAATTATGGTAAAATGATGTATGCTGATAGTATTGCTACGATTGCTGGTGCCTTACTCGGCACAAGTACGGTAACAACTTTCGTCGAAAGTGGTACGGGCGTATCAGTTGGTGGTAAGACTGGTCTTACAGCCTTAACAACAGCTATCTTATTTATCTTAGCCATCTTCTTATTACCATTGTTTGCTTTCATTCCATCAGCAGCTGCTGCTAGTGCCTTAATCTATGTTGGTGTTATTATGATGTCAAATGTAACTAACATTGATTTCAAGAATGTTAAAAATGCTGTTCCAGCTTTCTTAACAATCATTACAATGGTTCTAGCTTATTCAATCACGAATGGTATTGGCGTTGGTGTCATTGCTTATGTTGTTCTTGATTTAATCGTTTACTTAATTGATAAAATCAGATATGCAAGAGGTAAGATTAAGACTAAAACAAAACTAGAAATTACTTGGGTAACGGCAGTGGTGTTTGTCTTATTCTTGGTATACTTCTTAGTTCCAACCGTATTTTAATTAAACATCCCTAGGGGTGTTTTTTTAAAAAAGCATTGACAAGTATACTTTGCATATGATATATTATAAATGACAAGTAAACTTGTCAAGGAGGAATTATGAAAAAAGAAGAAATTTTAGCTATGAGTAGAAAAGAAAATAAAAATAAAGATATCTATGAAATCGAAGTTGAAAACAAAGGATGTAAGATTGCAGCTTTAGCTATGCTAATTCTAATAACCGTTTATTACTGCTATGAAATCTTTACTGGTAAAGGACAAAATTATACGTTATATTCTTTAGTATCTATATACTGTACCGTTGCTTATGGATATAGATCCATCAAATTAGAAAAACGAAGAGGTCTTTATGTTTTCTGCACTATTATATGGGGACTTATGACAATTGCTCTTATACTTGAATATTTTAAGGTAATATAATATGAAAACAGAATTAACATTAAAAAATAAACTAAGAGAAGTTAGAATTAAAAAAAATATTTCTCAACAAGAATTAGCAGATATGGTTGGGGTATCAAGAAATTCAATTAGTTCACTCGAAACAGAAAAGTATGAACCATCAGCTAAACTAGCATATATTCTATGTATTGCTTTGGATATGAAATTTGAAGAATTATTCTATTTTGATAAAAAATAATTAAGAGTGTAAACTCCTTTTTTATGTGATATAATAATATCGTTGGTGAAAATGTGAATATTGAAAATGAAATTTTTAAAAGAACAATGATTGATTTTGATAAATTAATTTCTTATGGTTTTAATAAAGAAGGAAATAATTATATTTATCAAAAAACATTCATGAATAATAGTTTTAAAGCAGTCATTACCATTCATCATAATGGTACAGTAATAGGGAAAATATATGATCTAGATACATCTTTAGAATATCTTAACTTTCGAATTGAAACAGCTGGAGCATTTGCTAAAGAAGTAAAAGCAGCTTATGTCGAAATATTAAATGATATTAAAAAGAATTGCTGTATCGCTAATTATTTTATTTCTAATCAGGCTAATCGAATTACTAATTATATTTTAAAAAAATATCATAATCTTCCAGAATTCCTTTGGCCTAAATATCCTTATTTTGGTATATTTAGAAATAGTAAGAATAATAAATGGTATGCCATTATTATGAATGTCGATAAAGCTAAAATAACTAATGGTCGTGGGGAAATTGAGATAATTAATTTAAAACTATCTAATGAAGACATCAACACATTAATAAAAGAAAAAGGTTATTATCTCGCATATCATATGAGTAAGCGAAATTGGATAACTATTATTCTAGATGATACCTTATCAGATGATATAATTATTAAATATCTTGATATTTCTTATAATAATATTGCAGGGTAATATGATATAATATAAGTACGGAGGGTTATATGGAAAAAATAAATACTGAAGAATTAATTTCATCATTATTCATAATTGGTTTTGATAAGGTTGATTTAATACTATTTACACATACTTTAGCTAAACTATCACTTGATAATCGTAAAGAAAAAAACTTTGTCTTTGAAGATAATGCCTTTAGTGATATTTTTAATGAATATATTACTTATGATAATGATACATATCAAGTTAGAGATGATCTTGATTTAAATACACTTGTTATGGCAGGAAATAAAACTATCCCATTAAGAAAAATATTACATACCAACAAAAAATTAATTGCGTATCTTAGTCTATTAGATTTTAGTGAAATAATCCTTAAAAAGATAACGATCCTAAGTGATAAAAATATTAAAGATTTATCAAATCATTTTTGTGATAAAGAAAAAGAAATCATCTCTAAAATATTTGGCATCAATGCGATGTATCAAAATAGAGCAATAAATCAAGCTATTGCTTACGAAAGAATCTATGACGAAGAAGCTAGCGAACTAGATAAGTTTGATTTAGATGGTAGTGTTCTTGACAAAATAATTATGCGTAATGAAGAGATTGATAAAATATGTACCGATTTTGATTATATTAATTGGTTAAAGAGATTTGTAAAAAGACATGGCGATTTTTGTTTCGATGATTGGCTAAATGAAAGAGAAGATTTAACTGATGATGATCTTGTCAATGTAAGTAAATTAGGCATGCTTTATGATGCTATTGAAGAATATGCTGCTGAAAAGCGAATTAATGCTATATTAAACGGAGATGGTAATGGCTATTCTTATTCAATAAAAATAAATGATTATGGTTTTAATATTGGCTTTTTTGCTGGTCAAGGAACAATCTTCTATTGTGAGAATACTGATGATTTAGATGACGCTATCGATTTTGAAGATATTGTCAAATACAATAATAAAAGAAAAACTAAAATTAAAAAAAAGAGTATTTAAAAATTGCATTATGCAATTTTTTTTATTATAATATTCTTGTATAATAGAAGAGGTAGTAATATGAAAAAAACGACGGCCATAATCATTGCAATTACTGTTTTATTTTCCCTAATCGTATTAGGAGTTTTTGGCTGCCTTGTTTATAGTAAATACACAAAATTAGATATTACATTTGCTTATGTTGATGAAGCAAATATTACTACGAAGATTGAAGTTAATACTGAAGAATTTATTCCCGATGAAATGACCGTTACTATTAATAATGAAGATATGACTAAACTATTAAAAGTTGATACAAGTGATTTAGATCTAACTAAATTGGGCAAATATAACATTAGATATTATCTTGAATATAAAAAGAAAACATATGAAGAAATAAAAGAAATTGAAGTTGTCGATACAACTAAGCCAGAAATTGTTTTAAAAGGGAAAAATATGGTCATTTTAATTGGCGAAAAATACGAAGAACCTGGCTATGAAATAACTGATAATTATGATGAGGATTTAAAAGATAAGGTAGAAATAAGAAATGAAGTTGATAACACTAAAGCCGGTAATTATAAAATAACCTATAATGTCACTGACACTAGTGGTAATAAAGCCAATGAAAAAACACGTGAGGTGATAGTGAAAAAACCTAACGTTGTCGTAGCAACTCCCCCTAAAGAAGTAAAGGTTGAAGTACCCAAAGTAGTAGTTAGTAATTATGAAAACACTATCAAAAAGAATAAGTTTACATCTTCTGGTATTAAATTAGAAGGTTATCTAAAAGAACCTGTTGAAGAAAATAAACTTCGTTTAGTAAATGGAGAAGAAGTAAAAGAACTACCATTAGATGTCAATAATCATAGCTATAGTATTACTATTAATCCAGATGAAATAACGAATGGCGATTATAAAGTATATATTAATGAAGAACCATTACTTAATAAGATGGCTGTGATTGAAAGATTAGCGAGAGCTAAAGTAGGTAGTAAATTAGTTACTTTTAAATATGATAATGATGAAGTATCAATTAATATTACTAATCATGCTTATCAATATGATATTTTAATTAATCCGGGACATGGTGGATCTGATACCGGTGCCGTCAACGAATACATCATGGAAAAAGAAATGAATTTGACTGTTTCAATGTATGAAAAATGTCGCTATGAAGCCCATGGCCTTAGTGTCTATATGACGAGAACGAGTGACGTATATGGTGATAAAATGGGCCCAAGTAACTTGAATCGTCTCCATAAAGTAGCGTATGAAATAGGTTATTATGGCGCCGTTTCTAAGATTGTTTACAGTAATCACCATAATTCGATTGGCAATAACTACTTTTCTGGTTATGAAATACTTGTTGCTGGTGAACTAACAAGCAGTGAATTATCTAATGAACTAAATATTGCAAGTAAATGGAATAACATCTTTGATTTAACTGAAAGCCATACAAGGTTTTATGCTAGAGATTATGATACCGAGAGAATCTATTCTAAATTAAATGGTGAAGTATATAGTTTTAAAAATAATTATGCTGTTAATCGTATTCCGTACGAAACTGCTAATGTTAAATCAATTATTTATGAAGGCTGTTACATGAGTAATAAAAAAGAATTTAATTGGTATTGGCAAGAAGCCAATTGGCATAAAGTTAGCGAAGCTAAAATTGAAACTTATGTTTCTTCATTAGGTGTCGCTTATAATGCTGATAATACTAGCTGCATGTAGGTGAATTATGGATAAACAAACATTAAGAAAAGAATATCTTGAAATTAGAAAAAATATTCTTGATAAAGATATTAAATCAAAACTTATTTTTAATAAAATTGTTAATACTAAAGAATATCGACAATGTAAAACAATTGCTTTATATAAAAGCTTAGATTCAGAAGTTAATACTGATGAATTAATTGATTATTCCTTAAGTGTTGGTAAAATCGTCTTATTACCTAAAGTAATTGATAATGATTTAGTATTTTATAAAATAACCAAAGAAACAATTTTAATAAAAAGTGCTTTTGGCGTATATGAACCAATTGAAGAGAATAATTATAATGGTAATATTGATTTAATTATTGTACCAGGAGTATGTTTTGACAAAAATAATAATCGCTTAGGTTTTGGAAAAGGATATTATGATAGATATTTATCAAATAATAGTATTAAAAAGATTGGTATTTGTTTCAAAGAACAATTGTTAGATAATATTCCTACGGATATTAATGATATGAAAATGGATTTAATTATTACTGATTAATTCCTTTTTTTCTTATCCTACGAAACGTAGGTTACTCTCAAATATATCCTTATATCATTTTATATCATTATAAGTATTATAGGCTAGATATCTCGCAAATAACCAATATGTATAAGAATAAGTAAACTTATTCTTTTTTTATATAAAAATGTTTAAAAATTAAAACTCTATGTTATAATATAATTAAGGTAGGTGTGATATATGAATTATCAAAAAGTAGTAGTAATAGGGGGAGGAATCTTAGGGAGCCAAATTGCTTTTCAAAGTGCTTATTGCGGATTTGATGTAACTATTTTAGTGCGTGTTGAAGATTCAAAAAGAAGTGCTAGAGCAAAATTAGATAAATTAAGAGATACTTATATTGAAACAATCGAAAAGATGAAAAAAGGTGAAGAATGGGCAAGAGGAATTGCAAATCCAGATGATTTCAATCCTAAAAAATGTATTGAAAGAGCTAA
>ONWZ01000006.1 GCA_900321645.1 uncultured Eubacteriales bacterium
GGAACTAGTTTCCACAAAGATGGTTCAGTAATAGGTAGTGTCTTTAAGATAATGTTCTTGGTATACTTATTTAATGGTATGGGTGAAATATCTATTCTTAAGATTATGGGTATTGCTTTAATTGCAACCTTACTTGTAACGGCTGTGCCAATTGGTGGCGGAACAATATCAGAAATGCTTATTATTACGATGTTAGGTTACCCGGTAGCAGCTTTACCAATTCTTACAATAATTGCCACAATCATCGATTCACCAGCGACGATTTTAAATGTTGTTGGTGATAGTGCTTCAGCAATGCTTACAAATAGAATTGTCGATGGTAAAAAATGGTTAAAAGAAAAACATAGCTAAGCTATGTTTTTTAATTATCATTTTCTTCGAAGAGATATTTAAAATCTATTTTGAGCCCGTTAGCGATTCTTTCGACGGCATCTAGTGAAAATGTGGAAGCCATTTTAATTGATTCAATCTCTCTAATATAACCATGACTATATCCGGAAGCATCAGCTAATTCTTGCTGGGTCATGCCTTTTAATTTACGATATTTTTTAATATTCATACGTACAGTATCATAAATATTTTTGTTAGTGAATGCCATATAGTTCACCTCTAATTATATTTTCTCACAATGAAATGTAAAAATATGTAGACAGATAGCATACACAATACATGAATATTCGACATTTTTTGAAATTAATTTAATATATAATTTTATTGGTGATAGGATGAATAAACTTTACATGGGACTAGATATTGGATCAGTTATGACTAAGGGAGTAATTATTGATAAAAATAATAATATTATTACAAGCGCCAGTTATTATACGAATGGGAATTCCATTGAAACAGTAAAAAGAGTAATTAAAGAATTACGTGATAATATCGATGAAGATACTTCGCGGGTGGTAGCAATTGGGACAACTGGGAGTGCTAAAAAATTAATTGGAACCTTGTTAGGAGCAGTAACCGTTAAGAATGAAGTGATGGCCGAAACAATTGGAACAGTAAATATATATCCAAATGTTAAAACTATTATTGAAATTGGAGGAGAAGATTCCAAAATAATATTAGTCAATGATGGCATAGTTACTGATTATGCTTTCAATACATTATGTAGTGCGGGAGCGGGATTATTTATTGATAATTTAGCGAAACAGTTAAATATTGATATAAATGATATTCCTAAATTGGCCTTAAACGGTAAGAATAACATTAATGTTGCTACTAGGTGTATGGTTTTCGCTGAAACAGATTTGATTCATAAATTACAAATGGGCTATAAAAAAGAAGATATTTTAGCAGGAGTATGTCGAGCTATTGCTAGTAGTTATGTTAATAATGTGGCAAAAGGAAAAAAGATACTAGCTCCGATTGTCTTTAATGGCGGAGTTAGTAAAAATATGGCTGTGGTCAAAGAATTAGAAACTTTGCTTGGTGAAGAAATGATTGTCAATAAGAATGCTCATTTGATGGGCGCTTTAGGAATAGCCATAATGGCTAGAGAAAGTAAAAAAGAGAGAGTTTTTGATTTTAACATTCAAAATTATAAGTTAGAAACGAAAATGATTAACTGTGACAGTTGTGATAATAATTGTCAAATTGTTTCGGTGTATAAAAATGATCAATTAGTTGATCATTGGGGGAATCGTTGTAAAGAACTCCCTATTTTAAAAAATGTGTAAAGAAAAGGAATATAGTTGTATTAATTCCTTTTTTTTAGTATAATCAAAGTAGGGTGTGATCGGATGAAACAAAGAACAATTAGTGCAATTATTTTACTGGTAGTTTTAATTGGTTGTCTATTAATAAGTACTAAATTATTTGGCTTAGTAATGATGATAGCGGCAATTTTAGGCTTTAATGAGTTTTTTGATATTAAATATAGCGAAAATATTAAGAAATATCGTTTAATTAAAATCTTAGGAATTATTAGTTTAACATCACTGACACTTAATAACACATTTTATCATATTGATATGAATATTACAATTTTATTACCATTAATTATTCTAACGATGCCAATCGTAATATATAATGATAATAAATTCTATAGCATTAATGATGCGCTATACGTTATTGGAATTGTTTATTTTTTAGGTTTATCATTTGGGAATATTATTCATTTAATGGATACTGATATTCCTAGATGTATATTTATCTTCATTATAGCTTTTATTACCGATACATATGCTTATATTGGAGGTAGTTTAATTGGCAGACATAAACTTACTAGTATATCTCCCAAGAAGACAATTGAGGGAACAATTATTGGAACTTTGATGGGCGTGTTATTTGGTAGTGTTTATTATTACAACATGGTCGGAGGAGTAACGGTATTTCAAGCAATTATGTTATGTTTGATATTGACAATATTATCTGAAATGGGCGATTTACTTTTCAGTAGTATTAAACGTTATTTTGAGAAAAAAGACTATTCAAATCTAATTCCTGGACATGGTGGAATCTTAGATCGCTTTGATAGTGTTATATATGTGTCTTTAGGATTATCATTAATCTTAAGTATGTTTTAAGGAGGAAATATGTTATCACTTTTATGGTTTATTTTAATTCTTGGTTCAATCGTAGCTATTCATGAATTTGGCCATTTTATCTTTGCTAAAATAGCCAATATTTATGTTTATGAGTTTTCGATTGGAATGGGTAAAAAAATCTTTGGTAAAAAGAAAAAAGATGGCGAAACGGAATTTTGCATTAGAGCAATTCCTTTAGGCGGTTATGTTATGATTGCTGGGGAAGATGTTGAAGATGAAAAAATTCCTAAGAAAAGACAAATGTGCAATAAGAGCTTTTGGCAAAGATTTATGGTCTTATTTGCGGGTCCATTCAATAACTTTTGGTTTGCTTTTGTTGTTTTATTAATTAGTGCCTTCATTTTTGGTGCAGTATCGATGAAACCATATATTGGCGAAGTTGTACCTAATTATCCAGCCGCTGAAGTAGGACTTGAAAAAGGCGATTTAGTTCTTACAATCGACGGAAAGAGAATAAAAGATTGGGATAATGGATTAATTATTCTACAAACAACCGATGGCAGTGAATCAACCTTTGTCGTTAAAAAAGCAAATGGTGAGATAAGAGAATATCATATAGCACCACTTGAAGTTACTGATGAAAAAGGAAATGTAAGTTATAAATATGGAATAGCTACTGGTGCTAAACGTGAATATGGTTTTTGGAAATCAATTAAATATGCTTTTCAAAAAACACGATCTTTATTCACTAGTATGTTTATTACTTTAAAATATTTATTTACTGGTAAGGTAGGAATTAATCAATTATCAGGACCGGTTGGTATTTATACAATTGTCGATTCTCAGGCTAAGGAAGGTATCGAATCGTTGCTATATTTAGTTGCATATTTATCTATTAACGTTGGAATTATCAATTTATTACCATTCCCAGCTTTTGATGGAGGAAGGATCTTATTCCTATTTATTGAGAAAATATTTAATAAACCAGTTCCAAAAAAAGTTGAAAATATTATTCATACGATTGGCTTTATGTTAATAATTGGTTTACTTGTTTATGTAACAATTATGGATATTGGAAGATTAGTTAAATAATAATAAAAAGAACGTAACTAAGAAATAGTTATGTTCTTTGTTTCTTTTTTAGGAAGATCAGCTTTGGGGAAAGTAATGGTTAAAATGCCATCGATATATCTTGCTTTAAGATCGGTATCTTTTTTAATACCGATATAGAAACTTCTTCTGATTTCACCATAGAATCTTTCTCTACGGACATATTTACTCGGGTCTCCCGAGAGAGCATTCTTTTCAGCTGCAATGGTTAGATAGCCATTTTCATAGTTGATTTTAATATTTTCTTTTTTGATACCGGGAATATCTATTTCTAAAATATATTTGTTGTCTTTTTCATAGATATCGGTTTTCATATATTCTTTATTATAGGGAATATTAAAGATATCGAAATAGTCATTTAAATAATAATTTCTTTTCGGTAACATCGATTATCATCCTTTCATAAGTAGTATTAACTAAAAAATGCAAATAATACATATAATTAATGTAAAGATAGGGTATAAAAGTGTCAAAAAGGTTATTAATATGATATAATTAAGTGGGTGGTTATATGTACAATAAGGCATTAGATGTATTAAAGATTTTTATTAATCATGGATATGATGCTTATATTGTCGGCGGTTATCCAAGAGATAGATTATTAGGGATTAAAACAAATGATATAGATATATGTACGAATGCTAAGCCGAAAGAGATTATGGAAATATTTGATACGACAGGTGTTAGTGATATAAAGTATGGAGCAGTCAGAGTAATATATAAAGGTAGTTTATTCGATGTGACCACCTTTAGAAAAGATATCAAGTATGAAAATAATCGTAAACCAGTAAAAATTAAATATGTAGCTGATTTAAAGAAAGATTTATTGCGTCGAGATTTTACGATCAATACCATGTGTATCGATGTTAATGGCAATTTAATCGATTTACTGGGGGCTCAAAGAGATCTTGCTCGAAAGATTATTGTAACGGTTGGCAATCCGAGATATCGTTTAAAAGAAGATAGTTTAAGAATCTTAAGAGCAATTCGCTTTGCATCATACTTGGATTTTGATATTGATGTTAAGACAAAGAATTATATTAAAAAATATGGCTATTTACTTAAACTATTATCTAATTCAAGGAAGAAAGAAGAACTTGATAAGATATTTGCTACGAAAAATAAAGAAAAGGGAATTGACTTAATAATTCAATTAGGATTAGATAAATACTTAGGATTAGATAATTTAAATGAAATTGTTTTATGTAATGATATTTTAGGTATTTGGAGTCAATTAAAGTTAAGTATCAATTATCCTTTTTCGAAAGCAGAAAAAGAAAATATTGATAAGATAAGAGAGATGCTAAATTATGAAATTGATAATTTTATGATTTATAAGTATGGTTTATATATTGCTAGTGTCGTAGCTAGTATTAAGGGAGTAAGTTATCAAAAAATAAATCGTATATATCGTAATTTACCAATTTATTCAAAAAAAGATATTAAAATAAATGGTGATGAGATAGCTCAAATTTTAAATAAGGAGCCAGGTAGTTATATTAAGGAAATAATGGAAGACTTGGAGAAGATGATTTTAACTGGTAAAATTAATAATGAGCCGGATGAACTTAAAGATTATATCTTAGTTAATTATGGAGGTTAGGCATGGGATTATTTAGTAAGATTAAAAATATTTTTGGTAATAAAGAAAATGTAAAAGTTCAGGAAGAAATAAAAAACTATGATACTGGTCTTAAGAAAAGCCGCGAAGAATTTGTTAGTCAATTAGCTAATTTATCAAAGAAGTATAAAAATATTTCTGAAGATTATTTTGAAGAATTAGAAAATATTTTGATTATGGCTGATATAGGTGTTAATACCGTTATGACTTTTGTCGATAGATTGAAAGATCGCGTTAAACGTGAAAAAATAACGGATAGTAATGTTCTAAAAGAAATCATTGTCGATGAATTATTTGTTATGTATGTTGGCAATAATATTATCGACAGTAAAATTCATGAGAGCCAAGACGGGCCAACCGTTATTTTATTCGTGGGAGTTAATGGCGTTGGTAAAACAACGACAATTGGAAAACTTGCCAATATTTATAAACAAAAAGGTAAGAAAGTAATGCTTGTAGCTGGTGATACTTTTAGAGCGGGGGCTATTGAACAATTAAATGAATGGGGTAAAAAAACTGATACATTAGTGATTAGTGGCGAATCAAAAGATCCTTCAGCCGTTATTTATAATGCTTTAGAAATCGCGAAAGATGAAAAATATGATATGGTGATGGTTGATACCGCCGGAAGACTTCAAAATAAGGAAAATTTGATGGAAGAATTGGCTAAAATAAATAGAGTAATTAAGAAAATTATTCCGGATGCACCACATGAGACATTGTTAGTTATCGATGCGACAACGGGGCAGAATGGAATTAGTCAGGCTAAAGCCTTTAAAGAAATAACTGATATTACAGGAATAGTACTAACTAAACTAGATGGAACTGCCAAAGGCGGGATTGTTTTAGCAATTAAAGAAGAAGTAAATATTCCAGTTAAATTTGTTGGCCTTGGTGAAGGGGTAGATCAAATAGAAACGTTTGATATTGAAAAATATATTTATGGATTATTTAAAGATTTGTAGGTGATATGATGGAAGATCAAGAATACATCGTAATGTTATATGATTATTATGGTGAATTATTTAATGATAAGCAACGTAAGTATTTTGAAGATTATTATTTTGACAATTTATCTTTATCAGAAATTGCTTTAAATGATGATATAAGTAGAAATGCGGTTCATAAAGGAATTAAGAATGTTGTTAGTAAATTATATGAATATGAAGATAAATTAAAATTATATCAAAAAGATCAAAAATTAAAAAAGATTATCAATAAAATTGATGATAAAAAAATAAAAAAAGAATTAGAGGGATTATTATGAGAGAAAGATTACCAATTGAAATGGATAATTTAGAATTGCCAAAAGAAGAAAAGATAGTTAGTGAAAGACAAGTATCTTATGGATTTGCCAATATTTTATATCTTTTAGGTTTGATTATAACGGTTGGTAGTGTTTTGGTCGTAGTGTTTTTAGGAAATAGGTGATATGATGGAAAGTTTTTTAGATAAATATGGTGAAGATTTAACGGCCGAGAAGTATGTTACTAATCCAGCCATTGCCAGGGATAAAGAATTGAAAGAATTAGTAATGGTTCTTTTAACGCCTGAAAAATCAGCTTGTTTAGTAGGTAAACCTGGTATTGGTAAAACCGCTATTGTCGAGGGACTGGCTTATCATATGCAGATGAATGATATGCCTAAAGCATTAATGGGTTATAAAGTGTATAAAGTTAGTACACCAGCTTTGCTTGGAACAACCGATGGAGAAAACAAAGTAATGCAACTTGTTAATGAAATGAAAGAACGTGAAAAAATCATTGTATTCATCGATGAAATTCATATGTTGATGGGAGCAAGTGTTGCAAATGGGCCAATGGATTTAGCTAATATGTTTAAAGAAGGTTTAGGCCGTGGGACAGTTAAATTAATCGGGGCAACCACGGTTGATGAATATGAAAGATATGTGCTTCGCGATAAAGCTTTTGTCAGGAGATTTCAAAGAATTGATATATCTGAACCAACGCAAGAAATGTGTGTACAAATTTTGATGCGAACTGTTCCTAAAATTGAATATCAAACGGGTGTTAAATTAAACTATACTGATTTCATTAAAGAAAATATTATGAAATTTATTGTTAATATGACTAGTGAATATAAAAGAGTATATGAGATATCTTCAAGATATCCCGATATTGCATTGACTGTGCTTAGGCAATGCTTTTCACAAGCATTATTTGATAATAGTGCCGAGGTAAAATTTAAACATATATATGAAGCAGTTAAAGCAACCAAGGTAGTTTATCCCGATGTTATTAGAAAGGAATTACCAATCTTTGCAGAAACATTTAAAGATGAACTTCAGGCTGAAGGTATTGCGGTAGAAATACCACCAGAAGAATAAGGTGATTAAATGAAACTATGTGATTTATTTAAGGATATTAAATATACATTAGTTAAGGGTGATATGGAACTTACAATAGATGATATTGTTTATGATTCTAGAAAAGCTAAGGAAGGCGTTATGTTTATGGCTATTCCAGGTAGTGAAGTAGATGGTCATGAATATATTGCTGATGCAATTAAGAATGGTGCTAAAGCTATTCTTATATCTAAAGATATATTAATTAAAGATGATGTAACCGTTATTAAGGTAGCTGATACAAGACGTATATTATCAAAACTAGCGATGCGTTTGTTTAATTATCCCCAAAGTAAACTTAAAACAATTGCAATAACGGGTACCAAAGGGAAGACAACAACTAGTTTTATGATTAAAAAGATACTAGAAGAAGCCGGTTATAAATGTGGTTTAATTGGTACGATGGGCGTATATATTGGAGATAAGGTATATCCTGCTAAAAATACAACGCCAGAAGCCTATGAGACAATTCGTTATATGAATGAAATGGTCAAAAAGAAAATGGATTTCATGGTGATGGAAGTTTCTTCCCAAGCTTTAAAATATGATCGCGTTAATGATATTATTTTTGATTATGGCATATTTACAAACATCTATCAAGATCATATTGGACCTAATGAACATGACAGTATGGAAGATTATATTAAGAGTAAGGCTAAATTATTTAATCAATGTAATTATGGAATATTCAATATTGATGATAAACACTTTTATGATATGGTGCAAGGGGGAGATGCCACAATTGAAACGTATGGCTATGATGAGAGAGCCGATTTAAAAGTTGCTGATATGAAACTACTTCGTGATAAAGGATTTATCGGTATCGAACTTAAAACGGATGGGGTAGTCAAAGATACCTTTAAAATTAGTAGTCCAGGCAAGTTTACATCTTATAATGCGATGGCAGCAATTTTAACTTGTCATTTAATCGGAATTGATGATAAGTATATTAAGAAAGCTTTAAGTGATTTCCATGTTCGAGGCAGGGTAGAACCAGTTCATGTATCAGATGATTTCTCACTACTTATCGATTATGCCCATAATGGAGCAAGTACTGAAAGTATTTTATCAACAATTAGAGAATACGATCCTGGTAGAATAGTCACAATCTTTGGTTGTGGTGGTAATCGTAGTAAAGATCGTAGATATGAAATGGGTGAAATGGCTGGTAAATATTCTGATTATTGTGTCATTACTGAAGATAATAATAGATACGAAGAATTTGATGATATTGCTAAAGATATCTTAGTAGGCATCTCTAAAACAAAATGTGAATATACGATTATTTCTGATCGTAAAGCAGCTATTAAATATGCGATAGAGAATGGTAAAAAAGGCGATATTATTATGCTTATTGGTAAGGGACATGAAGATTATAAAGAAATAAAAGGGAAAAGATATCCCTTTGATGAAAGAGTAGTCATCAAAGAAATCTTAGATGAAATAAAAAAATAACCTGTCAATTGACAGGTTTTATTTTACTAATAATTATTTTTAAATAATCATCTTTTTCTTCTTCTTTGGATCCTTCCCACAAAAGTTCAAATAGGACACCTAATCCGATAAGCGCATCTTCATCTCTAAATTTAATCGTGGTTTCAATTGAATCTTTGATTTTTGCTTCATTATCATCTTTAAAGTTTTCAATAATATAATTTCTAATATCAATATTTTCCATAAAATCCTCCAGTAATATTATGAATAATTCTAATGAAAGTATACACAATGTTAATAAAAAATTAACTAGTAGATTAGTTTTTAAAAAAGACTTGACTTGGCAATTAAATGATAGTAATATGATGCTACAACGTATGAAATCATAAGATTAGATTGTAATTTTAAAAGAAATATGGTATTATATCATTGTCGTTTAAGACAAATTTTGCTTAATAGCAATGTTATTATGTTTTTGAGATAATTTAGGGTGTAAATTTTCTTCTTGCACTAACGCCTCACTTGTGGGGTCTGAGTAAGATTTATCTGAAAGTATACATGTAGAACTGGGAGACTACAAATTATCTTATTTACTCACAATCTTATGATTGTGAGTTTTTTTGGCGGTGATACATGAAATTAGGCGGTAAAAAGGTAAAGGTTGTGGGCACTATTTCTGATGAGATAGTTGATAAATATAAATTATATCCATATCGTGGTAAAGTAATAGTGCAATCTTTCAAATTATATATACATATTGAGAAGCATATTAAAGAATTTAAAAATGTGAATAATTATTACAAGGCAATTAGAGGAATAAAAGGAATAATTGCTTATCCATATTTTGTGTATTACGATAATCTTAGAAATTCATTACTATATTTTAAACAATTAGATGAAAACGTATGTGTTGTAGTAAAACTTATTCTAAAGAAAAATACTAATTGTTATGTGGCAACACTATATCCGATTAGTAAGAAAAAAATAGAACGGTACTTGTCAATGGATGATAAAATGCATAAATGATTACTTAGTTGGAATAAAATAATAAAAAATAATAAATAATAATAGACTTTTAGAATGCAGTTTGATATAATTTTACTAGGAGGATAAAATTATGACATTAATTATTGTATTAGTTGGACTTTTATTTGTTTTAGCTGGTTATGTTATTTCTGTATACAACAAATTAATCAATGCGAGAAATAAAGTTGAAAACCAATTTAGTCAAGTAGAAATTCAACTAAAAAGAAGAGCTGATTTGATACCAAATTTGGTAGAAACAGTAAAAGGTTATGCAAAACATGAGAAAGGAACATTTGAAGCGGTAATTGAAGCAAGAAACAAAGCCGTTAATGCTGGAACAGTTAACGAAAAGATTGAAGCTAACAATGAATTAACTGGAGCATTAAATAAATTGTTTGCTTTAGCTGAAGCTTATCCAGAATTAAAAGCTAATGAAAATTTCTTAGCTTTACAAAATGATTTAAAAGATACTGAAGATAAGATTACTTATGCTAGACAATTCTATAACGATTCTGCTATGAGTTTTAATAATTTAGTTCAAATGTTTCCATCTAATATCATAGCTAATATGTTTGGTTTCAAGAAGTTTGAATACTTTAAAGCTGAAGAAAAAGAAAAAGAAGTACCTAAAGTAGAGTTTTAAACTTTAAACTCTTTTTCTTTAGGGGGATAAAAATATGCAGATAGAAATAGATGATAATGTTTATGATGTAGAGATTATTAAAAAAAATAATCGAAATACTTATATTAGAGTTAAGAATGGAAAAATAATTGTTACAACAAACTATCTTGCTAGTACTGGTAGTATTAAGAAACTTATATATGATAATGAGTCTAGTATTAAGAAAATGATAAATACTGATAGTAAAAAACAAGATAAAATTGATAATTTTTATTATTTTGGAAAAGTATATGATATTGTTTATGGATTTAATGATATAGAATTTAGTGATGGTAAGATATATGCTCCGAATAAAGAAAAATTTGATAAATACATTTTAAAAGATATTAAAAGTATTTATCAAGATAGACTTGATTATTGGTATAATGTCTTTGAAGAAGATATACCAGTTCCTAATTTAAAGATTAGAAAGATGACAAGTCGTTGGGGAGTATGTAATATAAAAAATCATAATGTTACTTTAAACTATGAATTATCTAAATATGATATAAGTTGTCTTGATTATGTTATTGTACATGAACTTAGTCATTTTATACATCATAATCATTCAAGAAATTTTTGGTTATTGGTTAGTAAATATTATCCTAAGTATAAAGAATGTAAAAAAATGTTAAAGGAATAGATATTATGAGAAAGAAATTAATGTTATTTTTAATTATTATGTTATGTCCTATATGGGTATATGCAGATCATATGTATAATGTTGATATGGATATATATGTTTCTGAGGATGGGACAGCTAAGATTACAGAGGTATGGGATGTTAAAGCTGATAGTGGAACTGAGTGGTATAAAGCATTATATAATTTAGGAACAGAAGAAGTATCTAATTTTACAGTAATGATGGACGGAAGAGAATTAAGTTATAAAGAATGGAATGTCAATGAATCATTATCTGATAAAAATGGATATTATGGAATAAATTATGTTCCCGAAGGTATTGAACTTTGTTTTGGTAAAGGTGATATGAATAGACATCAGTTTACTCTTAACTATGAGTTATCTAATTTTATTACTAATACTGGAGATGCTCAAGCAATATATCAAACATTGTTACCTAATGTAACTCTTGATCATTTTACAGTTACAATTAGTAGTTTTTATGAGTTTCCAGATACATTAGATGTATGGGGATATGGTGGTCAATTTTTAGCATACGTTAAAGATGGTAAAATTGAACTTACTAGTGATACATATTCACT
This sequence comes from uncultured Eubacteriales bacterium, assembly GCA_900321645.1. GTDB lineage: Bacteria > Bacillota_I > Bacilli_A > RF39 > UBA660 > RUG705. The sequence continues at coordinate 11,933 of ONWZ01000006.1, forward strand.
TAATGATGATTATGTTGTTTTACTTGCCAAATTTCCAGCAAATACATTTAATACGGATAATTATAATGGAGACTTTGGTAGTTTTGATGATATTTTGAATATGGCAGAGGAAGGCACATATGAATATGATTATGGTGATACTTATAAACCAAGTTTTTTTGATAAGATTATTGGTTTTATAGTGACGTTCTTTTCTGTTATTTTACCAATTGGAATTATTGTTGGTGCTATTATAGCTGCGTCTAAGAGTGGTTATGGATATAAAGATAATAAAATTATAAATAAAAAAGATGTACCAATGTTTAGGGACATTCCATGTAATAAAGATATTTACTATGCGAATGCTTTAATTGATTTAAATAATTTTGATTATAAAGAAACTAATATCATGGGAGCAATTATTTTAAAATGGATTCGTACAGATAAAATATCATTTAGAAATGAAAAAACTGGTATTTTTAATAAGGATACGAGTGTTATTGATTTAACTAAGAATCCTACTTTTGATAAATCTATTGAGAAAGAATTATTTGATATAATGTATAAGGCTAGTGGTGATGGGTTACTTGAACCTAAGGAATTTGAAAAATGGGCTAAAAAACATTATGAAAAGTTCTTTGGTATTTTCACTAGAATTAAAAATGAGGAAATAGATAGACTTGAATCTGATGGTCATATTTATAAAAGAATAAATAAAGATGAATGTAAGAAAAAACATGTTATGGATGATATGATATATCATGATAGTCAAGAGTTATATGGACTTAAGAAATTTTTAAAAGAATTTAGTGATATGAAAAATAAAGAACCAATTGAAGTTAAACTATGGGATGAATACTTAATGTTTGCATA
>ONWZ01000036.1 GCA_900321645.1 uncultured Eubacteriales bacterium
GATAGAATGGAAGGTAAAATCTATTCATATAGAGATGAAATTGAAATGGGTTTTGCTCTTGATGAATTATTATCTAACAGAGATAGACTTGAAATTCCATATCATCTTGTTTCTTTCAACAATGGTAGAATTATATCTATTAGAGAGGGGTAATTAATATGATAAAATTAACATATAAAGCAGAAAGCGATAGAAATCAATTATATGATACTGATGTAACTGTTACACCTGTTCAAGATGCTAGCTTATCAGATATATTAGATGCTTTAGCTCTTGTATTAAGGGCGGCTACATTTAGTCATATTAGCAAAAAGACTTTAATCAAATGTATTGAGAATAATGAATTCTATTATATAGAAGATGATTTATCTTATGGAGATGAAGATAATTAATTTGATTATTTTCAAAAATTATTATATAATATATATGTAATAAAGAAAAGAAATAAAAAAGAACCAGTGAAGCGAACACTGCTTATAATTTAATAAAATGCGAAATAGTAAGCACGACATAGTCGGTGGCGAGAAGTTCTGACGGGAACCAATTTTATTAAGTCGTCGTGAATACAAAAAACACTAGCTGCAGCTATATATAATTGATTGCTAGGTGTTATAGGGATTATAACTTAAATGTGTATCCAATCTGTCCTGTAGTTTTACTATTATAAGTGGCAAAAACAGTGCAGCCTATGTCTTATTGGTACGCTCTCCACCAATGGAAGAAAAGGGAAGCTATGGTGCTCACGGATGATGACTCTCCTGCAGAGCGAAAAAAGGCAAATGAGTATTGACTTCCATTTACGTGTTACTATTGCGTAGCTTTGAAATAAGGAAGACGCACGAGGGCCCGAACCCTCCAGCAAACCGTGGAAACCTAGGTCCTCTATCAAGAGCATTTAGTAATTCGGGAGCTGTGCCAGAGACTGCGGTCAAAAATGGAATAGTAATAAGGACAGTGGTGCAGTCCTAATGCTTGAAAGGGCATTAAAGTCACCATAGTGAAAATGCGACGACCTTGATTATGAGATCTCGTGACCACCTGCCGCAAGGTGGAATATAAATAGGTGTGGTAGAGTTGTAGACGACTGTTGTTAATCGCGACTGGCAACGGCTTTAGGAGATCCAGTGAACCAACCATATTTTCAAGTATAGGGGTGCCTCCCGCAAGGGAACATGGCGTAGAGAGCTCACCTTCAACGTAAGGTCTACGGGAATCGAAGACTAAGTATTTCTTAGTAAACCATTGAAACTATTGCCCTGAGTTTCATAGAAAATATTGATTTTTTCATAAATTTATTATATAATATTTATGAAATAAGAAAAGTATTAAACTTTTCTTAAAAAAGAGTGTTATGATTTATAACTAGCTATTATAAATAATTTATCTCGATGAAAAGCGAACTTCGCTGAGGCAAGGGGGCTTGAGGGATATTATAATACTCTTTTTTAAGCAAAGTTTCATATATTAGGAGTTTATACATGTTTTCTCCTTTATCAAAAAAACTTTATCATATATCTTGGTTTTAGGTTATCCCGCGTGAACTACTTCCGAAAGGAATGTCTACCAAAAACCTAATTACATTGATTTTTATTAAAATTTATTATATAATATATATGTAATAAAGAAAAAGGAGAATTGCAATGTTAAATCAAGCTATTTTGGTTGGCAGAGTAAAAGAACTACTAGAAAATGCAATAACAATAGCAATTCCTAGAAGCTATAAGAATGAAGATGGCGAATATGATACTGATTTTATTCAAGTTCATCTTACTTCTCCAAGAATTCAAGAGTCAGCAGCTGAATATTTACATGTTGGCGATATAGTTGGAGTTAAAGGTTCTTTAAGTACAAATGATGGAAATGTCTGAGTTAATGCTGAAAAAATTACTTTCTTAAGCTCTCGCCAAAACAATGACGAAGAAGAAGAGGAAGAATAATATAATTGGAATTAGCTGTGATGCTAATGATTACCTTCTTACTTGGGGATACTGCGGTGGTGATGTTCTAACCCCATAAAAAAAGTAACATGAAACCAGCCTCGCGGCAGGTGAATAATAGCCGCCTTACATTGTTAAGAATAAAAAGTTGATATAGATTGGGACTCTTGCATATGTAGATCTGTGGAGGCAAGAGGTGCCGTACCAAAGATC